>JBEKUQ010000660.1:0-2565 GCA_049514835.1 Verrucomicrobiota bacterium
GACCCTGCCCAAGCTCAACGGGCCGGCGTATTTCGCGCGCTGGCAGACGCCGATGGACGCGTCGGGGGGGCGCTGGGTCTGCCTGGACCGCTCGCGCAAGGGGGGTCCTTATGACCGGATTTATATTGACAGCACGGGCAACGGGCGGCTGGACGACAAGACGCCGATCCAGGCGCGGGCGAATCCCACGGCGGAGTTTCCGCCGGCGCGGGTGGTGTTCAAGGGGGCGGACGGCCCGATCACCTATCATCTGGTCTTCCGGGCTTATCAATTTGCCAACGGCACCTCGGAATTGCTGGCCTCGGCCGCCGGCTGGTATGAAGGGACGGTGAGTTTCGACGGGGTGAAGAAGCACATCAAACTGATGGACGGCAACGTCAACGGGACGTTCAACGACGTGGCGGCGGACCCGTATGAGAGCGACCGTGTGGAGATCGAGGGCGAGAAGACAGCGGAACATTTTTTGGGGAAGATGCTGGAGGTGGGGGGAAAGCTCTACCGGATCGAAGTGGCGCGGGACGGGGCGTATGTCAAGGTGCAACGGGCGGAGGACGTGACGCTCGGGCAGGTGCATGTGCCGGAAAACATTTCCGAACTGTCGGTGTTTGGGGAGAACGGCCATTTTACGCGGGAACCGGTCCACGGCCAGGTATCGTTGCCGGTGGGCCATTACCGGCTGTTTGGCTGGACGATCAACCGCAAGGATGACAAGGGGGCGGCGTGGACGCTGTCGGGCTATAACTTTCCCAGAACGGGCGGGATGGAAGTGGGGGCGGACAAGACGGCGTTGCTGAAGATCGGCGAGCCGGTGCAGGCGGAGTTGAAGGCGACAGAGGGGCCGGATCGCCAGGTCACGTTCAACCTGCAATTTGCGGGGAGTCAAGAGGAATCCATCCAGATGCTGCGCGGCGGGCAGCGGCCGCAGGGGCCGAAACTGACGCTGGTGGACAACAAGGGGGCCTTGGTTTATACGGGGACGTTTGAGTATGGCTGAGGCGGCGTCTGCTCGCTCTCATGGCGGGAGCCCAAAAATGTGCAGCGTCCGTTGGTTGGCAGCGTGAAGATTGCCAGTCCGTTCCAGGTGGAGGCGAGTCCGGTGACGCTGAAACCGAAAACTTAGATTGCGCGTGATGAAATCGTGGCAGAGCCGAGCCTGTGGCTCGACGGCTGCGTAATGTCAGGCGGGCAGTCCATTGCATGGACCCTCACCTGACCCCAACCCTCTCCCCTCCATCCGCCTTCGCCAAGGCTTCCGCCGTCGCCAGGCTTTGGCGAGACAAGACGGCGCGACAAGTCGGATGGGAGCGGAGAGGGGAGAGCAGAGGGACACGATTGGCACTAACGAGGTTGTTCGAGCAGCGGCAGGTTTGGGATTAAGATTAAGATTAAGATTATGATTAAGATTAAGATTAGGAGCTGGGTTCAGGGGTTCAATGCGCGAGTTTTTGGGAGGATTCTCCGGTCGCGGTGAGTCACAACAGATTTCGGTTTTATTTATGAAAAAGGAGAAATGATGAAAACGACACAACGAATGCTTCTGGTTTGCGCGGCGGCAGTGCTCATGGGCGTGTGTGTGCGCGCGCAGACGCTGAGACCGGTGCCGATGCCGGCGCCGGTTCAGCCGGGGTCGGCGGCGGTTCAAAGAACGTCGGGCACGGGCGCCAGCGCCGCCGCGCCGCAATTCAAGTGTTCGGGCACGGTCAAGGATGGCGACGGCCACCTTCTGGTCGGTGCGACGGTGGAGTATTGGAGTAACGAGGGAAGCCGGGGCGCGGCGAGTCCTCTGCATTCGATCCAGCAAGTCACCACGGAAAGCGATGGCGCTTTTGAATTCCAAGTTTCCGGGGCGGTGGGAATCCTGGTGGCGCGAAAGGCGGGCCTGGCCCCGGCGTGGGAGCAATTCAGAGTCGTCCGTGACATGGAAACCCATTTGACGCTGACTCCGCCGGCGGTCCTGGCGGGGGTGGTGGTGGACGAAACGGACAAGCCGGTGGCCAATGCCGGGGTATCCGTGGCCATGGTTGCCGTTGAGATTTCGCGGGAAGACGGAACGCGGACTATTAGCCGGCTTCCGACCCAGCTTGCCAACGATATTTTTGCCGCCCGCACGGACGCGGCCGGCCATTTCCGAATTGAGAATTTGCCGACCAACGCGACCGCCTTGCTGGCCGTGCAGGCGGCGGGCAGAACTCTGCGCCCATCGTCCGAAGGTGTGACCCCAGGAGTGAACACGCTGCCTTGGCGGGCCGGCCAGGAAGACATCAAATTGGTTGTGGAACCCGCCGGCAGCGTGGAAGGCAAAGTTGTCGTTGAGGGCGGCAATCAACCGCCGCCCATCGCGCGGCTGACGATGCTGAACGACCATCCGGGTTCTGTCTCGCGGGGGCCGGGCGGACCGGCGCAGTCCGGCGCGGACGGCGCGTTCCATTTCAGCGACGTGGCCGCCGGCTCCTACCGGATTCAGGCCGTTTTCGGAACCAATGCGGTGCCGGAGTGGCTCGCGGCCCCGGTTTCCGTGATGGTTGAGTCCGGCCAAACCGTGGGCGACGTGCGCATAACCGCGGC
>JBEKUQ010000661.1:0-2560 GCA_049514835.1 Verrucomicrobiota bacterium
GTGCCCAACCTGCTCGGACAGATTCCTTTGGAATATCTCGATTTTGTGGTGGACTCCAAACACCGCAAGCTCATCCCCAACCCGGACCACGGCGGCCAGCAGATGAGCGAGGAGTATTGAATCCCTTCCCCCCTCCCTTTGACAGATTGGGACAGGTTCCGCCAGACTACGACAAACCCCGTTGTTGACAAGGGTTGCTTGAGCCTTTGACTGTCTGCTTTTGGCATCAGGATGCGACACGGTGATCCATTTTCGGCTGCCTTCGCGCCGAATGGGCGTGGCCAGGTTGAAGGTCTGACGATCGGATTGACCTTGGGGCCGAATTCGGCTAAATTGGCATGCATGAAGACGTTGGAAGCGGATAAGGCGACCGGGAGTTTTACAAAGTTCCTGA
This sequence comes from Verrucomicrobiota bacterium, assembly GCA_049514835.1. Taxonomy (GTDB): domain Bacteria; phylum Verrucomicrobiota; class Verrucomicrobiia; order Limisphaerales; family Palsa-1400; genus JBEKOF01. The sequence goes on from JBEKUQ010000661.1 coordinate 395, forward strand.
GCAGGGTTCTCGATGATCAGCAATCATTCCAAATCGTGAAGGAAGGGGTTCCCTGCGCTTATTTGGTGCCTGCGGCAGGGGGCAACTGCAACAGTCATGAGTTTGCCGCCGACCTGGCCGACGCCGGACTCAGCATTCCGGACCGGCGTGCTCTCGCCGCCGCCGTCCGCAAAGGCCGCAAAACTCTCAAACCCCTCAAGAATCCGTGGGGCTGATCCTGGACAGTTCGCTGCTGATCGCTGACGAACGGATTCGTTTCAATTTGTCTTCCTGGCTGCGCGCCCGGCCACCGGAACCCGTCGCCGTCAGCGCCATCACCGTGTCTGAGTTGTGGTTTGGAATTGAGTCCGAACCGGATGCAAACCGGGGCAAGCGGCGCAGCCGTTGGCTGGAGAAAACGTTCCGCCGTTTGGAAGTTGTGCCATTGGATGCGGCCCTGGCGCGAGTCCATGCGCGTCTATGGGTGCAAGTCTCCAACGCAGGATTGATGATTGGCCCCCATGACCTGATTGTCGCGGCTACGGCGATACATCGGCGCTGGGCCTTGGCGACATTCAACGCTGCGGAATTCCGGCATATTCGCGGCTTGGAAGTCATAAAGCCGTAAGTGATTGGCCTTTGTGCTCCGTTTGTTCTGTGCGCTCCCGTAAAATAGGGTTTGGGAGGAAAAGCGCAGCTTGGAGCGCTGAGCGTGGTTCAGGGCCGGAAGGGGATTTTCACTTATGGTGGAGAACCAAGTTCATGAAAACTCCTATTCAAATAAATCGCTTTTTTGATTTGCGGCGGTCATCGTCCGCCCGCAGGCCGTCAAATCGGCGCGGCCCGCGGGATGGCTTGCTCTGGTTTGGCGAACATCTCCCTGACCTGGGCCGCCGCATGGGCCGCGGTCAGGCCATACTTCTCGCGGAGATAATCCACCGAGCTGGCGTGTTCGATGAACTGGTCCGGCCAGCCGATGCAAACCAACGGCGTGCCGATCCGCTTTTCGTTGAACAATTCCATCACGCTGGAGCCGTAGCCGCCCGCCAGAACATGGTCTTCAAACGTCACCACGATTTCCGCCGCCTGCCCGAAAAACTCCGTCACGCCGGCATCCAGCGGCTTGGTGAAGCGCGGGTTGATCACCGCGCAGTCCCAGCCTTCCGCCGTCAATCGCTCCGCCGTTTGCAACGCCAGGGCGTGCAAATTGCCCAGTCCGAACAAGGCCGCCTTCGGCCCGCCCTTTCCCGAAAAATTCCGCGTCACCTCCGCCTTTCCGATTTCCAGAATTCGCGGCTGCTCCTTCACCGCCACCCCTTCGCCGGGGCCGCGCGGATAGCGGATGAACGCCGGATGTTCCTGATGCGTCGCCGTGAACATCATGTCCGCCAATTCATCCTCATCCTTGGGCGCCATGGCGATGACGTTGGGCACGCAGCGCAAATAGGCGATGTCGAACAACCCGTGGTGCGTCGGCCCGTCATTGGCCGACAGCCCGGCCCGGTCCATGCAGAATATCACCGGCAAATCCTGCAACGCCACGTCGTGGATGATGCAGTCGTAGGCCCGCTGCAAAAAAGTGGAGTAAATGGCGCAGACGGGGTGAAATCCCATCGTCGCCATGCCGGCCGCGAACAACACCGCGTGTTCCTCGGCTATGCCGACATCATAACACCGGTCCGGCATCGCCTTTTCCAGCGCCTTCAAACCGGTGCCGGTGGGCATGGCCGCGGTGATGCCAACCACCGAATTGTCCTTCTGGCAGAGCTTGACCATGGTCTGGCCGAATACGTCCTGATACGCGGGCGGCGCGCCCGGTTTGGCGGTCGGAGTCGCGCCCGTCAGCGGGTCGTACGGCCCCAAGCCGTGAAACTTCTCCGGATACTTCAGTGCCGCCTCGTATCCTTTGCCCTTGGTCGTCAGCACGTGCAGCACCACCGGCATGCTGCAATGCTTGGCAAACTCCAGCGTGCTTAAGAGCATGGGCAGATTGTGCCCGTCAATCGGTCCCAGATAGCGCAGGCCCAATTCCTCAAAAATCAAGCTGCTGCCATGTCCGCCCCGCCCGTCCCGGGCCTCATCCGGCTCATTCTGGCGCAAAGCGGCCTCCGCCACGGCGCCTTTGAGCATTTCCTCCGCTTTATGGCCGAGCTTGATCGCCAGCTCCCCTTTGGGCATCCGTTTCAT
>JBEKUQ010000662.1:0-2535 GCA_049514835.1 Verrucomicrobiota bacterium
TTTTTGCCGTGCCTGGGCGCATCTCACCTTCGTCGAGATTTCCGGCAATGGGCCGGCCGGTCCCGCAGGGCAGGCCTCTTGCCTGCCGGTTCGCGCGGCTTCCAGCCGCGCCGGAGCCTCCACAAATGAGATGCGCCTGCCGTTCCCTCGCCGCCGTTCATTTCCTTGAACTCGCCGCCCCCGCCCTGTAAACTGCCGCCATGAGTTTCGTCGCGGTTTGTTTCCGCCATTTATGAGCCAGCAGAAAATTTATTATTTTGACAACAACGCCACCACCCGCGTGGCCCCCGAAGTCCTGGACGCCATGCTGCCCTTCCTGCGCGACCACTACGGCAATCCTTCCAGCATCTACAAATTCGGCAGCCAGACCGGCCGCGAAGTCGAGGAGGCCCGCGCCAAGGTCGCCGCCCTTCTCAATGCCGACCCCAAGGAAATCGTCTTCACCAGTTGCGGCACCGAAAGCAACAACGCCGCCCTTCACAGCGCCCTGGCCACCCATCCCGGCCGCCGCCACATCCTCACCACCGCCGTGGAGCATTCCGCCATCCTCAACCATTGCGCCTTCCTCCAAAAACAGGGTTGCGCCGTGACTTTCCTCCCCGTGGACGCCGACGGCTCCCTGGACCTGCATCTGCTCGACCAATCCATCCGCCCCGACACCGCCCTGGTCTCCGTCATGTGGGCCAACAACGAAACCGGCGTCGTCTTTCCCATCGAGGAAATCGCCGCCATCTGCCACAGCAAAAACGTCCTCTTTCACACCGACGCCACCCAGGTGCCGGGCAAAATGAAAATGGATGTCAAGGCGCTGGACGTGGATTTGCTCACCCTGTCCGCCCACAAACTTCATGCGCCCAAGGGCGTTGGCCTGCTCTACCTCAAGCGACGGACCAAATTCCAGCCTTATCTCCTCGGCGGCCATCAGGAACACGGGCGGCGCGCCGGCACCGAGAACGTCGCCTCCCTCGTCGCCTTCGGCCGCGCCGCCGAACTGGCCCTGGCCAATCTTCACGACGAAAACACCCGCGTCCGCGCCCTGCGCGACCGCCTGGAGAACACCATCCTTGCCACCATTGCCAACACCGTCCGCAACGGCGCCCAGGAACCGCGCGTGCCCAACACCAGCAACATCGCCTTCGACTTCGTGGAGGGCGAGGCCATTTTGCTTCTGCTCGACCAGATCGGCGTCTGCGCTTCCAGCGGTTCCGCCTGCACCACCGGCTCCCTGGAACCTTCCCACGTCCTCACCGCGATGGGTGTCAAGCCGGCCCGGGCGCGCGCCTCCATCCGTTTCAGCCTGGGCATTTACAACACCGCCGAGGAAGTGGACCATCTCCTGCATCACCTTCCCCAGATCATCAAAAAACTGCGCGAAATCTCCCCCGTCACCGCCAAGTCTCACCATGCCGCTTCCATCCATCCCAAACATGAAAAGACAGCGATCACGGGTTGAAGCGGAGGCACGTGGCGAAGAAAGAAACCTGTGAATGATGCCGCCGTGTTGCAAAAAGTGGAGGCCCTGACCAAGGCCGTTGAGCGTCTGCAAGAACGCATTGAGGTCTTGGAAGACTTGCGGGACTTGCAAGCCGCCATTGCCGAAAACGGCAGTGAGCCGCTCATCCCTTGGGAGCAGGCCAAGGCCGAACTGAACATAGCGTAACGGTACTCAGTCAGGCGATCTCGTGTCATCAAAGGTGCCCAAGCCACGACGCGCGATGGAATATCGGTCAGTCTCATTTGACATCCGGCTTGTACCAGTTATATTCCCCGCCCGTTTATGAAACCTAAACCCAATGTGGCCATCGTCGGCGCCACCGGCGCCGTCGGAGTGGAAATGATCAAGACCCTGGAAAAGCGCAATTTTCCCGTCGGGCAATTGACCTTGCTGGCCTCGGCCCGTTCCGCCGGCAAAACCCTCCCGTTTCGCGGCAAGGAGATTCCTGTCCAGCTATTGACGAAGAATTCCTTCGCCGGAATTGACCTCGCCCTCTTCAGCGCGGGCGGCGCCATTTCCAAGGAATTCGCCCCCATCGCCGCCAAGGCGGGCTGCGTCGTGGTGGATAATTCCAGCGCCTTCCGCATGGACGATGCTGTGCCGCTGGTCGTCCCCGAAATCAACGCCGACGATATAAAGAAACACCGCGGCATCATCGCCAATCCCAACTGCACCACCGCCATCACCTTGATGGCCCTCTACCCGCTCCATCAGGCCTTCGGCGTTACCCGCATTTTTGCCTCCAGTTACCAGGCCGTTTCCGGCACGGGGGCCAAGGCCATCGCGGAATTGAAACGCCAGGTCGAGCAGATCGTCAGCGGTTGCCCGGTGACGCGCGAGGTTTATCCCCATCAAATCGCCTTCAACGTCCTGCCGCAGGTGGACGTCTTCTTGCCCAACGGTTATACCAAGGAAGAGGCCAAGATGGAAAACGAAGGCCGCAAGATCATGCACCTTCCCGCCTTCCGCGCCAGCGTGACCTGCGTGCGCGTGCCGGTTTACCGCGCCCATTCCATCGCCGTCAGCGCCGAGTTTGAAAG
>JBEKUQ010000663.1:0-2530 GCA_049514835.1 Verrucomicrobiota bacterium
GGGATCCTGACAGCGCAAAACAACTATTGGACGTTCCATTTTACGTCGGGGCTGGTGCTGGATGACAAGACGGACCTGAACGTGAGCTACCTCTATTACATATCCGGGGATTACAGGAACAATTCGCCGCAGGGGGTGCCCTACGGGGCGGGGAGCGAGGAGCATGCCATCACGGCGACGCTGACGCGGCGGCTGAGCCAGAACGTAAGGCTGGCGCTCAAGTATGGCTATTACCGGTATGGGGACGTGTCGTTTGGGGGCAACCGGGACTTTGGGGCGAACCTGATATCGGCGAGTCTGCGCTACCGGTTTTAAGAGGCTCTCCCGAAAATGCGACGCGAGGCACAAGAAATGACCGGCAAAAGCCAATGGAAGTTTAGCAAGAAACGGCGAGGCGGGCCAAGTTGAACGCGATAGAAGAGAAACCCGTCCGCCCCGGGCGGGCGCAAACGAAAACAAAACGACAGAGAAGAGCTATGAAAATACGAAAGATAGTACTCGCCGGTCTGGCCCTTGCGGCCACCACGACAGCGATGATGGCGGCGGACGCCACGACGACCTGGGACAAGCAATGCAAGGCGTGCCACGGAGTTGATGGCAAAGGCCAGACGCCGATGGGCAAGAAACTGGCTCTGAAGGATTTCACCGATGCCGCCTCCCAGGCGACCTTCACCGACGCGCAGGCGACCAAGGCGATCAAGGAAGGGGTCAAGGACGGCGACAAGACCAAGATGAAAGCGGCGGAAGACGTGACGGACGCGGACATCAAGGATCTGGTGGCCAAGGTTCGCGCGTTCAAGAAATAGCCAACCGCGCATGGACGGAAGCCGGCGGGCAAAGAAGGCCGCCAGTTGCGTCCGCGCGGTGGTGGCCGGGGAGAATTGGAAGCAAGGCGAGGCTCCGCCGGTCGGAGGCTTTTTTTATACGCATCGCCATGATTTATTGCGGATGACGGCGGGCAGAGGACTGCCCGCCCTGCCTCAGTCGGGAGAGGCAGGGGGCGCACCCGGTGCGCGCCGTTGCGCGAGGCTTTATGACCCTCAGTTTAATGTGGACGGCCCGACTTAAACCCGAAACCTTCTGATGACAGCCAACGCAAAAACTGGAATCGCCGTGGGAGCGGTGTGCGCGGCGTTCTCGGCGCTGGCGGTGGCCTTTCTGTCGGATCCGGGCGGAACGCACCTGCGCCGGGCCGCCATCGCGATGGTGGATACCAATTTCCTGGACAAGTCAACCACCCGTCGGTCTTACGCGGACCTGGCCCGGGCGGGGGCGGACCTGTCGGATTTTGACTGTTATGTGTGTCACGACAAGAAGACGCCGCCGCTGTTGCGTCTGGACGCCAACCAGAACATCCTTGTGGCGGCGGAGCACATTGGTCCGACGAATTTTGCGGCGGAAGACCTTGGGACCAATGAATTGGCGGGGCTGATCGGGCGATGGAAAGCGCACTCCGATCCGGTCTCGGCCTGGCTGTGGCAGGGGTTGTCAAGCCCGAAGCAATTGCTGCTGATGAATTTCAAGCCTTCCGAGCCGAGTTCAAAACAGGTTCAAGACATGGTGGTGACGGCTCTGAACAAGCCGGTGGCGGGGCCGTGCATTTACGAAGAGAAACGATTCAAAGGGATTCTGCTGGGAGCGGAAACGATCGTCCATTTGCAGCAAAGCCGGAGCGGGGCCAATCTGGCGCATCTGAACCGGTTGCTGCTGGAAGACGCCTATCCGGCGGAGCTGGCGAGGAACCGGCACGCGGACATCGTGATGGGACACGGGCAGCACGGGCGCAACAATAATTGTTTTAATTGCCACAACGAGACCAACCTGACCTTGCTGCAGCCCAGGGACGGGCGGCAGTTGACCTTTGCCCAAAGCAGCCAATTGTGCGGGAGTTGTCACGGGCCGACCAAAGCGGACTGGGACGCCGGGGCGCATGGGAGGACGAGCGGGGATTGGAATCGCAGTCCGGGGGCGAAGGGGTATTCGACATTGTCCGAGGATGAAATCAAGGATTGGCCGAGTTTGGCAAAGAAGTTAAGTCAACATTCCGATGCGCTATCGGCTTTTCTGTGGCAGAGATTTTCAAACCAGCAACAGGCGATGCTGACGAACAACCTGGAGCCAGGGCCAGGCGCCGAGCAAGTCAAAGTGAGCGTGGTGCAAGTGCTCAACCAGATCATCGGAGAACCGAGTCTTGACGAAGGCAAACGGTTCGAGGGCATTTTGTTGCGTCCCGAAACGACCGACCTGATGAAAACAACTGCAACGGGAACCGCCCTGGGCCGCCTCAACCGGTTGCTGCTGGAAGACGCTTATCCGCAGGAATTGACCAGGAACATGGAACGAAAGGACTGCGTGAACTGCCACAACCCGCATTACCCGCACTTTCCGTCGCGGCCGCCAGCGCCCGGGCCGCACCCGTTGCGGGAGGCCGGTGTGGCGGAGGCGGCGCCAGCGCATCAGGAATGATATGGATCCATTAGCGTCATCTTCAGGAAAGAATCCCGCGGCGCCGGCCCAGGCGATGGGGCGG
>JBEKUQ010000664.1:0-4254 GCA_049514835.1 Verrucomicrobiota bacterium
TCGCCCAATGCCACTAGTTTTTTGGCTGATATTTTTTGAGTTGTCGGCGCGCTTGGGAGCGGCTGCCAAAGAGCAGCGGGAAGGATTGGCGCACATGGCGCTGGGCTCGTGGTTCGGGAGGGCGACCGAGGGGCCGATGGGGTAATCGCGATTGGCCAACCAAGACCAGGAGCGTTTTCCATCGCCTGAGGCCCGGGATTTGTCCCCGGCCAAAATCTTCCAGCCAATGTTGAAAGTGCCGTCGCGCCGCGGAGAAGGACAACTGGAGCGGTTTGAGGCCGGCTTTCAGGGCGGCGCAGAGCATGACCGCGCGAATGAGGTTATAGGCCAACAGTCCAGCCACCCATTCTTTCTCGGCCATGGTGGCGGATTTGCACTCCAGTTGCCCCAGGTGCATCTGAGTCTTGAGATAGCGCAAGTTCAACTCGATGTGCCAGCGCAACCCATAGAGGGCCACTAATTCCTGGGCTGGATAAGCGGCCTCCAAACTGGTGAACAGGTAGAGGGTTTGGGGGCGAAACCCCGGGCGTTGGACCCGCACCACCAACAAACGTCCCTGCACCGGATCGCTGGAACAGCCCTCCTGTGGCTGGTCGTCGCGGGTGGGCCGCCAGAGCACGTCGAAAATTCCCAGCCGGAGCGAGCGGCCCCGCAGCCGGCGAGCCCGGGGCTGGCTCAGACGCACCAGCACCTGGGCCCCCGCGGCCCGGGCGGTCTGGACGATGCGGAAGATGCCGAAGTTACGGTCCCCGATATAAAGGAACCGGCCGGGATTTTCCAGGATGAGTCTGGCGGCCAAGACTTGCTCGCTCACACTCAGAGAGCCGGCGGCGTAGCCCACCGCCGCGCCGGTGTGAAGGCAGAACAAGACGACCACGCGCACCAGGCACCAGTAAGCCGGTTGGCGGGATTGATTGCGGTGCGGTGGAAACTGCTGGGGGATGTCGCCATAAGGGCGCAAACGCAGGGTGCTGCCATCCATCAATCTGAGCCCAAGGCCGCGCCATTGGGTTTGGGCCTCCAGCCCGACGATCCTCTGGGCCTGAAGGCCCAGCACTTCTTGAAGAAAGGCCAAGGGCAGGCGCTGGCGGGCGTCGCTCAGGGCGGTGGTGGCCAGCGAGCGCAGTTTTCGCGACAAACCGCGGCGGAGCCGATCCGCGCCCCCGGCCCAGGCGTCGGCCAGGGCGGCTTGCAGGGTGGAGTCCAGGTGGAGGCGTTGGAAGATCAAATACCAGAGAGTGACGATGGGGTTGAAGAGGCGGTCATAGAAATGGGTTTGGGCCAGCGAGGGCAGGCGCCGGAGGCGACGGCCGGGCAGCAGGTTGAGGAAGGAGGCGAGCAAGAGGCGCAAGTCTGGCGGGGCCAGGCCGGGCTGGGAAGGCAGGCGGGGGGAGGGGTTGGGGCGGGTTTGGGAGCGGCGCTTTTTGATTGGCATGTATGTATGTATGATGATATACATACAATATGAAGACAAAAACCGTCCTGTCCCGCGAAGCCTTTCTCGCCAAAGTGGCGGCCTTGTGGCCGGCCCTCAAAGGTTCCCTCTCCCAGGTGCGCAAGCCCTGCATCCGCCCCGGTTGCCCGGCCTGCGCCCGCGGTCAAAAGCATTTGGCCTACCTGCTCTCCTTCACGCAGGACGGCTGCCGCCGATGCATGTACGTGCCGGACGCGTTGGCGCCGCTCATCGACAGGGGATTGCGCAACGGGCGCTCGGTGGAACAATTGCTCTGCGACATGGGGCCGGCTTTGATCCGCGATCATCGCCAGAAAAGGGCGTTGGCTACCGATGATCGTCCAAAGCCCGCCAAGTCAGGCACTTCCAATAAAAAACGAAGAGCAAAAAACTAGTGGCATTGGGCGACGGGCCACTGGCCCGGCGGAACTTGCAGGACTATCCGTCAGTAAGAAAACCGCGTCCGACGGCAGGATGTCGTCTCTCGTTCCGGTCGGCAAGTCGCCGACCGGCACAGGCGGGCGGCCAACGGCCACCATCGGTCGGAGAGTTCCTGGGGCCTCCTGCCGATGCTGCTGAAATGACAAATGACAAATTCTCAATAGTTCCGAGACATTGCCCAAGGCAGAGAAGCTCCAAAAAAGTGAAATGCCCCCGGAAAGGCGCTAGGGCACTTCGCCCGCAAAGCCCTGCTGGCGCAGCGCCTCGTAAAGCACCAGGGCCACGCAATTGGACAGGTTTAACGAGCGGACTTGCGCGTGAAACATCGGGATGCGCAGCCAGGTGTCCCGATAACGCTCAAGCATAGGTTTGGGCAGGCCGGCGGTTTCGCGTCCGAACACCAAGTAGTCGCCGGCCGCGAACTGGGCGGCGGCATAAGGCCTGGGTCCGTTGGATTCAATCAGCCAGAGGCGGGCGCGCGGCGGGAGCTGTTTTTCGAATTGACTCCAGTTGGCCCAGCGATGCCAGACCAGGTGCGGCCAGTAATCCAGGCCGGCGCGTTTGAGTTGCGTGTCGTCGAGCGCAAAACCGAACGGCTCGATCAAATGGAGCGTGCTGCCGGTGGCGGCGCACAAGCGGGCGACGTTGCCCGTGTTGGGGGGAATCTCAGGTTCCAGCAAGACGACATTCATGGGATGATGGCAATCGAGTGCTGCCCTGGCGGCCGGCCGGGCCTGGCCGGATCACGCCGGGGTTTCCCGGCTTTGTTTTTTTCCGTAAAAGACCTTCCACAGCACCAAGCCGTGCGCGGGGGCGGTCATGCCGGCGGCCCGGCGGTCTTTGCGGCGGAGGATGTCGGCGATGTCGCCGGGGGCGATCTTGCCCTGTCCCGCCTGCACGAGGGTGCCGACGATGCCGCGGCACATTTTGTAGAGGAAGCCGTCCCCTTCGATGAGGAACGTCAGCAACGGGCCGCGCCGCCGGATCTCGCAGCGGCGCAAGGTGCGGACGGTGGATTTCATTTCATAGTTGCGCGTGCCGGCGAGCGATTTAAAATCGTGTTGACCTGGAAAGGATTCGGCCGCCGCGCGCATCGCGCCCAGATCGAGCGGACGGGCCACGTGCCACGCCTGGGCGCGCAGGAGCGGATTCATGGCCGGGGCGTTCCACACGAAATAGCGGTATTGCTTTCCCAAGGCGTCGAAGCGCGCGTCGAAAGCGGCCGGGCAGCGGGCCGCCGCCATGACGCGCACATCGGCGGGAAGATAAGCGTTGAGGGCGAGGGCCAGTTTGGAAGGGAGCATCCGGCAGCCCGGCACTTCCACCTGCGCGACCAAGCCCAGGGCATGCACCACCGCGTCGGTGCGGCTGGAGCCGTGGAGGCGGCCCAGACCGGCCCGCGGAAACACCTTGGACAGCGCCTCCTCCATCTTCTGCTGCACCCCCACGCCCGTTTTCTGGGCCTGCCATCCGGCGTAACGCGTCCCGTCGAAAGCGATGGTCAATTTGAATTTCACAATCGGTCAGCCGCCCGCATTCTCAGAGCGCAGCGCGGCCGCGTCCAGATAGCTTTGCAGCAGAATGGCCGCCGCGGTCTGGTCCACCTTGCTTTTGCGGCGGTCGCGCCGGACGCCCGCCTCGATGAGGCAGCGGTTGGCCTGCACGGACGTCAGGCGCTCATCCCAAGTCTTCACCGCAACGGCAAGGGTCTGGCGCAAGGTCGCGGCAAACTGCCGGGCCGACTCGGCGGCCGGACCGCACGTGCCGTTCATGTTGCGGGGCAGGCCCACCAGGACCTCGCGCACCTGGCGATCCTGCACGATTTGCTGAATGCGCTCCAGCGCCTTGGCCATCGGCTCCGCCGGGATGAACTCCAGCGGCTGGGCGATGGTGGCGGTCTCATCGCTGAGGGCGGCGCCGATGCGTTTCGTCCCGTGATCCAGGGCCAGAATGCGGGTATTCATGCGGAACGAAGTTTCCGGCAAATGGCCGGGCGAGTCAAGGGAGGGGAGAGGATCAGGGCAAGGCGAGGGTTCCTCCTAATCTTAATCCTAATCTTAATCCTAGTTTTAATCCCAATCTTAATCCTAATCTTAATTCTAATCTTAATCCTAATCACAAACCCATGGACCTGCCGCTGATCGACAGACTTCGGTGGAACCATTCATGTCCATCCGCTTTTCCCTCTCCCCTCCCATCCGATGGGAGGGGAGAGGTCAGGGTGAGGTGAGGGTTCATGGGCAGGGTTTTCATCCATCCATTGGTGGTTGTATCAAGATGCGCCCCCCAACCCCCAACCGCCAATTCCAGGCTAGACACCCCATTGCGCTTCGCTAATTTCCTTTGCTGATGCCTGCAAC
>JBEKUQ010000665.1:0-2528 GCA_049514835.1 Verrucomicrobiota bacterium
GCAATTCTATCTCCGTTCGGCCGACGAAATGAAGGCCCTCTTCGCCGAGATTCCCCAGGCCGTCCGCAACACCTTGGAAGTGGCCGAAAAGTGCAACCTGGAAATCGAGTTCCACAAACTCCACTATCCGGTCTTTGATCCGCCGGGAAACGTCAGCCGCGCGGCCTTCCTGCGCCAATGGCTGGCGGAGGGTTTGCGCGCCCGCTACACCATCCACGCCCGCGCCCAGGGGGAGCAATTCCTGGTTGAGGGCATTGACGACCCGGCCAAGCTCCCCACTTATCAGCCGCCCGCCACCCCGCCCGACATGCCCCCCGCCGCGGAGGGCAATGCCGGCGGCAAGACCGCGCTTGGGCACGCCGGATGGCGCCAGCCGGATGGCAGTTGGGCCACTCCCGAAGTCGCCGCCGCCGTCAAAACCGTCATGGACCGTCTCCAGGCGGAGCTTAAAGTCATCGAGAAAACCGACTTCATCAGCTACTTCCTCATCACGGGGGATTTCGTCCGCTATGGCCGCAGCAAAGGCGTGACCTGCGTCGCCCGCGGCTCGGCCGCCGGCTCCATCGTCACCTACCTGCTGGAAATCTCCAACGTGGACCCGATCCGTTACGGCCTGCTCTTCGAGCGCTTTCTCAATCCCGAACGCGTCAACCCCCCCGATATTGACATTGATTTCGCCGACGACCGCCGCGCCGATGTCATCGAATATGTCCGGCAAAAATACGGCCGCGACTCCGTCGCCCAGATCATCACCTTCGGCACCATGGGCGCCAAGTCCGTCATCCGCGACGTCGGCCGCGTCATGGGCTTGAGTTACGGCGAATGCGACCGCCTGGCGAAAATGGTGCCCAACGAGTTGCACATGACCCTGAAAAAGGCCCTGGAAACAGTGCCCGAATTCAAGCAGGCCTACGAGAAGGAGGAAACCACCCGCCAATTGCTCGACACCGCCTTCGTGCTGGAGGACTTGACCCGCAACGCCTCCGTTCACGCCGCCGGCGTGGTCATCGGCGACCAGCCGCTGGTCAACCTCCTCCCCCTCAAAAAGGACGACGACGGCGCCATCGTCACCCAATACGCCATGGGGCCGGTCGGCGACCTGGGCCTCCTCAAGATGGATTTCCTGGGCTTGAAAACCCTCACCGTCATCCGCAACACCTGCGACCTGGTCCGCCAGTTCCAGGGCGTGGAAATTCCCATTGACAATCTCCCGCTGGACGACGCCCGCACCTACGACCTGCTCAACAAGGCCAATACCATTGGCGTGTTCCAACTGGAATCCGGCGGCATGCGCGATTTGTGCCGCCGCTTTCAAATCAGTGCCCTCGAGCACATTACCGCCCTGGTCGCCTTGTATCGCCCCGGCCCCATGGATCTCATCCCCGATTTCATCAAGCGGCGCCACGGCGAAATCAAGATCGAATACGAGCATCCCCTCCTGGAACCGATCACCCGCGAGACCTACGGAGTCTTGATCTACCAGGAGCAGGTCATGCAGGCCGCGCAGGTGCTGGCCGGCTACACCCTGGGCGGCGCCGACCTCCTGCGCCGCGCCATGGGCAAAAAGAAGGCCGAGGAAATGGCCCGCCAGCGCGCCGTCTTCGTCAAAGGCTGCGCCAACGTCAACCATATTCCTGCCGCCAAGGCCAACCAGATCTTTGACTTGCTCGAAAAATTCGCCGGCTACGGCTTCAACAAATCCCACGCCGCCGCCTACGCCATCGTCGCCTACCAGACCGCCTGGCTCAAAGCCAATCATCCGGTCGAGTTTCTCAGCGCCCTGATGAGCAACGACCTGGGCGACACCGCCAAACTCGGCATCCTCATCGGCGAAGCCCGCAGTTTCCACATCGAAGTGCTCCAGCCCGACCTCAACGAGAGCGGCGTTTATTTCACGCCCAGCGCGGCCGGCAAGGCGGGCGGTGGCGCCAGGGCCATTCGTTTCGGCCTGGCCGCCGTCAAGGGCATCGGCGAAGTCGCCGTGGAAAGCATCCTGGCCGCGCGCGCCAAGGGCGGCCGGTTCACCTCGCTGGGCGATCTTTGCGAACGGGTGGACGGCCGCACTGTCAACAGGAAATGTTTGGAGGCCCTCATCAAGTCCGGCGCCTGCGATGGCTTCGGCGAAACCCGCGCCACCCTCTTTTCCAGGATGGACCGCGAGCTGACCCGCGCCGCCGGCGTCATCCAGGACCGCAACCGCGGGCAGGACACGCTGTTTGGCATGTTGCACGAGGAGGCGGGCGGCCAGCCGGAGCCGGAAAAGCAACTGCCCGAATGGCCCCAGCACGAACTGCTCGCCCACGAGAAGGAACTGCTCGGCTTTTACGTGACCGGCCATCCCCTCACCCCCTTTGAGTCCATCCTGAAAAAATACGCGCTGCATCAGTCCAGCCAGTTGCCGGAACTGAAAAACCGCGAGATGACCCGCATCGGCGGCCTGGTCGGCGCGGTGCAGAAGGGCATCTCCAAGAAGAGCAACAAACCCTACGCCCTGGCCACACTGGAAGACTTGACCGGTTCCGTGCAAG
>JBEKUQ010000666.1:0-2520 GCA_049514835.1 Verrucomicrobiota bacterium
TCTCGTTGACCGAAGGCCGGTATTCCATCATCTCCCCCAGGGGCGTCGGGACGAAGCCGGGGATGACCAGCCCCATTCCCTTTTCGATCCAGATGCCCACGATGCACAGCACGCAGGTCACGTTCAGCCATTTCAAGCTGCGGCTGACCGGCAACACCAGCAAGACCATCGCCGTCAGGTTGAACGCGATCGCCGTCCAGATCCACGGCACCAGCGCGTGCCGATGCTCCAGGCCGACAAACAGATATTTGGTCGAGGCGTCGTGCAGGTTGCCCGAATAGAATTCCTTGAAGACTTCGTTGACCAGCAGGAACACGTTGATCAGCATGGAGACTTGCACGATGCTCCGCAGCGTCATCAGCGCGCGATCCGTGATGAGCAGCCGCTCCGACATTCTCGAACGGACGATCTTGTTGACCTGGGGCGATTCCATCAGAACCCGCAAGGCCTCCGCCGACAGGCTCAACACCAGGCTCGGTTCTTCGGCCAGCGCCGTGGCCATGCGCGGCGTGCCATGCAGCGCCGAGACCTCTCCCACCTGCTCCCCAGGTCCGGCCGTGCGCGTGACCCGATAACGCCCGCCCTCCTCCCGCACCACCACCACCGATCCGCGCAGGATAAAAAAGGCCCGGTCGTCCATTTCTCCCTGGCGCAAAACCGCGCCGCCGGGCTGAAGCTCCAAAATCTCCGCCATCGGCAGCACCCGCTGCCGCGTCTCCGTCGGCACCGATCCCATTTCCAGAAGATCGCGCGCCAACACCTCCAAGTCCTCCAGCGTGGCCGCCCGGCGCTTGCACGGCGGCGGCAACGCCTTTCCCACCCCGGACAATCCCGCCGCCGGGGCAGGGGATGACGTCACGCGCCGCACCACCTGCATCGCCAGAATGATCAGCGCCGGTCCCGCCGTAAAGGCCGAGGCCAGGAAGCGCGGTCCCACTATCGAAGAATTCCAGAATGGCCGCCCCCCCAGTCCCACATAAAGAAACGCCGTGACGGTGTGGATCGAGACCGCCCAGACTATGGCGATGAAAACAAACGGAATGTAAAACCATTTGGCCGGTTTTGTCTTCCGATAGCGGCAATAGAGCAGATAACCGCAGATGTGGACGTTGAGCAACAGGTAGCCGTTGAGCACCAGCACGTCCCAACTCAGCATGGACCTGGGAAAGTTGAATTGCCCGATGCCAGGGATCAAATGCCAGAACCGGTCCGGCCGCCCCAGGTCCACCGTGACAAACGCCAGGCACATCAGGATCGCCGCCACCGCCAGCAACTCGCCGAAGATCACCAGGTCGTGCAGGTCCTCGTTCTTGTAGATATACACCGGGATGACCATCATCACCGCCGCCGCCGCCACCCCGACCAGAAAGGTGAAGTTCGCGATATAAACCCCCCACGACACCTCGTCGCTCATCCCGGTCACGATCAGCCCGTGCGCAAACTGCCGGCAATAGGCGTTCAGGCCCAGCAGGCACAGCACGCTCAACAGGCCCATCCACGCGTAATAGCGCCAGTCCCCCGCCAAGGCCACGCCCGCGCACCGCCTGAGAAACACAAAATAATTCCGGGTGGCTCGCCTCATACGTCAAAATAATAAAAGAACCGCGGCGAGGTCCCCATTTCCTCCTTGAGCTGAATAAACACCCGTTTGCTCTTCAGGATATAGGACACCTCGCTGGCCGAATCCAGAATGTTGCCGAACTTGCGCGCGCCGGCCGGGCAGACTTCCAGACATGCCGGATAGCGGCCCGCTCGCGTGCGCTGGAGGCAAAAGTGGCATTTCTCCATCACCCCCTGCCGCCGCGGCCGGTTGCCCAGATATGACATATCCAAATTCAGCCGCTCCGCCGGGATGGACGGCTTGGTGAAGTTGAAGCGCCGCGCCCAATACGGGCACGCCGCTTCGCAATAGCGGCAGCCGATGCACCAATCATAATCTATCACCGTGATCCCGTCCGGTTCCTGCCACGTCGCATGCACCGGGCATACCTTGACGCAGGGCGGTTTCTTGCATTGCTGGCACTGCACCGGCATGTAGAAATAACCCTTCTCCGGCACCGAGGGCGGCGCGTAAAAGTGGTCCGCCTTGTCCACGTCCATCGAGCCGTCCGGCAACCGCAGCACCCGGATGTATTGTATCTCCGGATCGCGCGACTGGTTGTTCTCCGCCACGCACGCATGCACGCATTTGCGGCAGCCGATGCACCGCGTCAGGTTCAGGCAATACACGTATTCCACCCCGTCCATCGGCTTCAAATCCCTCACATGCGGGCGCAGCTTATACTGCTGTTCCACTTCATTCTCGATCCGCGTCAAAACCTTCTTCATGTCCTCCGGCGTCATCTCCTTGTAATACTTCTGCAGGAACCGCTCCATCGTGGGAAAATCGTTCATCTCCAGCAGCGGCTTCAAGCTCGCCGCCAGTGCCGCCAAACCCGTCGTCAGCACCGCTGACGTGCGCAAAAAACTCCGCCGCCCAATCGCCTGGGCCGGCGCCGCGGGATTCTTTCCTGAAGATGA
>JBEKUQ010000667.1:0-2516 GCA_049514835.1 Verrucomicrobiota bacterium
TTTTCAGTTCGATGGTTTTGTGGATGACCGCGCAGGGCGGATCGGATGGCGCCGCCTCGAGCACCAATGATCCGTATATCTGGCTGGAAGACGTTGCCGGCGCGCGCGCCCTGCAATGGGTCCAGGCCGAGAACAGCAAGACGCTGGCGGTCCTGGAGAAGGATGCGCGTTATGGCGGATTCTATGAGCAGGCCCTGGCCATCGCAGAGGCAAAAGACCGAATACCGGGGCCGAGAACAATCGGCGGCCAGATTCTCAATTTTTGGCAGGATGCGGATCACGTCCACGGCATTTGGCGCCGCACCTCTCTGGAGAGCTACCAGAAGGATTCTCCGCAGTGGACCACGGTCCTTGACCTGGATGACTTGTCCAAATCCGAGAAGGCCAACTGGTTCTGGAAAGGAGAAGCGTGCGAGGAACCCGCGCAGCGCCGCTCCATGGTCCATCTGTCCGATGGCGGCGAAGACGCCGTGACCCTCCGGGAATTTGATCTGCCGTCCGCCCGTTTCGTCGTGAACGGCTTCCAACTCTCGCGGGCCAAACAACGGGTCGCGTGGGAAGACCAGAACACGCTCCTCATCGCGCGCGCGCTGGATTCCACCGAATTGACCGCGTCGGGTTACCCGTTCGTGGTCAGGCGGCTCCAGCGCGGCCAGACGTTCCAGCAGGCGCGGGAGGTTTTTCGCGGCACCGCGAAGGATGGGGGGTACGGCGTCACACCTCTTGTCCTACAGGATGGGACCGGGCATCGCGCCATCGTCATCCTTCGGCCGCTCTCCACCTTTGAATCCGAAAAATATCTGCTGGCGGGCGGTGCCTTCGCCCGCCTGGCACTGCCGCACAAGTCGGAAATTCAAACCTTGGTGGACGGCAAGCTCATTGTGAGCCTGGCGGTAGATTGGACACCCGGCGGCCTCGTGCTGCGCCAAGGCTCGTTGATCGCGGTGGATCTGGCCGCGGCGACTCAAGACCCCGATCACCTTCAGCCGGTGGTCATTTACGCGCCGGGACCCCGTGAAAGCTTTGGCCAGGCCGAGGCCACACGCCACGCCCTGTTGGTCACCGCGTTGGACAATGTGCGCGGCCGCGTCTTCATCTGCCGCCCCGGGGCGGACGGCGCCTGGTCCCTCCACAAACTGGACCTTGCGGATCATGTCACCATCGGCATTGCCGACGCGGACATCCACAGCGACCTGGCTTTTCTGAGCGTGGCCGGCTTTCTGCAACCGCCGAGCCTCTGGCTGGTGAACACGGAGAGCCAAAGTCTCAAACAGGTCAAAACCTTGCCCCCGAAATTCGACGCCAGTCGCGAGGTCGTCGAACAGTTCGAAGCGGCATCCAGCGACGGCACCAACGTTCCGTACTTCGTCGTTCACCCCGTTGACATGAAACTCGACGGCAACAATCCGACTCTTCTCTATGCCTATGGCGGGTTCCAGATTTCCGAAACTCCATTCTACTCCGCCGACATCGGAAAACTCTGGCTGGAGCGCGGCGGAGTTTTCGTCCTGGCCAACATTCGCGGCGGGGGCGAGTTCGGTCCGGCCTGGCATGAAGCCGGACTTAAGACGCACCGCCAGCTTATCTATGACGACTTTGCCGGCGTGGCCCGCGCTCTGATGGCGCGGAAGATTACCAGCCCCCGAAGACTGGGCATCGAGGGAGGGTCCAATGGCGGGTTGCTCGTGGGCGTCGAGTTCACCCAGCATCCCGAATTGTGGAACGCCGTTGATATCCAAGTGCCTTTGCTGGACATGGTGCGCTTCGAACAGATCGCCGCCGGCGAGTCCTGGGTGGGGGAATATGGCAGCGTATCAAACGCTCAAGAACGCGCCTTCCTCACCTCCATTTCGCCCTATGCCAACCTGCGCCGCGGCGTATCCTATCCCGAACCTCTGGTCTGGACGACCAGCAAAGACGACCGGGTGGGCCCGCAGCACGCCCGCAAATTTGCGGCGCGGCTCGCTGAATATGGGGTTCCCTATTACTTTTATGAGGTGACGGAAGGAGGACATGGTTCCGGGGCCAACCTCAAGGAAAAGGCGCGAACCACTGCCCTGGAAATGACCTACTTCACCCGCAAGCTGAGCGACAAATAGCGGGCCGGCCGGTGGGTGGTTGTCGAGCCAATGCAGTCGCAGGTTTTCACTGAGACGGCGGGCGATTCTCCCTCTCCAGCCCGCCGCTCTTCTTCAAACCATTTTTCATTTTGCATTTCCGGACCCGGGGAGAGGTCGAGCCTTTCAACTGATTTTTCTGTAGGGTAACCCTGCGTGCCCGCCACGCTGGAGTTGTCGTACATCAGGCGGCAAAGAGCCAATCATTTACATGGCAAAAGAACCCCGATCATTAGCGACTTTCTGGGGAGCGCGACCGTCCCGGTTGCACCCGTCGGCGTCTCGCCGACGGAATCTACCATCCAAACCAGATCACCCTTTGGGTGCATCTGAGAGCGCATCGCCAATGATTCGGGCCAAAGAATCATCTTGTCATGGTTTGCTTGATTTCCACGCGTC
>JBEKUQ010000668.1:0-2512 GCA_049514835.1 Verrucomicrobiota bacterium
CCCTGCTCCGTCGGCTCGTAATACCTTCGCGCCGCCCCCAGATAATCCTGCGCCACAAAGTGGCCCGGATAATCGTGCGCGTATTGGTAATCCTGCCCGTGCCCAAGCCGCTGCGCCCCCGCGTAACTCGCGTCCCGCAAGGCCTGCGGCACCGCCAGCGTCCGACCCGACCGCACGTCCTCCAGCGCCTTGTCAATCGCCACGCACGCGCTGTTGCT
The DNA here is from genome assembly GCA_049514835.1 of Verrucomicrobiota bacterium. Classification (GTDB taxonomy): domain Bacteria; phylum Verrucomicrobiota; class Verrucomicrobiia; order Limisphaerales; family Palsa-1400; genus JBEKOF01. Next base: position 219 of record JBEKUQ010000668.1, read on the forward strand.
CTTGCTCGCGGTCGCAATATAAACCGTCGCCTCCGCGATGGGGATGCGCGCTTCCGGCCAGCCCGTGAATTCCCCCGCCGTGTGCGCCGCCACCGCCAGCACCAGCGCCATCGGGTCCGCCAGCCCCACGTCCTCCGCCGCGCAGATCAAAATCCGCCTCGTGATAAACCGCGGGTCCTCCCCCGCCTCGATCATCTTCGCCAGCCAATACAGCGCCGCGTCCGCGTCCCCGCCCCGCATGGATTTGATGAACGCCGAAATCGTGTCGTAATGCGCGTCCCCGTCCCCGTCATAAACAATCGCCTTCTTCTGGATGCACGCCTCCGCCACCGCCAGGTCAATATGGATCACCCCGTCGGCCTGCGGCGCCGTCGTCAGCGCCGCGATCTCCAGCGAATTCAGGCCCTTGCGCGCGTCCCCATCCGACATCTTCGCCAGATGCCGCAGCGCCTCCTCCTCCGCCCGGATTCTCAGGCGTCCCAGGCCCCGTTCCCCGTCCGCCAGCGCCCGCCGCAGCAACTCCAGCAATTCCTCCTCCCCCAGCGGCTCCAGTTCGAATATCTGCGAGCGCGACACCAGCGGCGAGTTGACAAAGAAAAACGGATTGTGCGTTGTCGCCCCGATCAGCCGCACCGTCCCGCTCTCCACGTCCGGCAGCAACACGTCCTGCTGCCCCTTGTTGAAACGGTGGATTTCGTCAATGAAAAGTATCGTTGACTGCCCCGTGTTTTCCAGCCGGTTCGCCGCCCCGGCCAGCACCCGCCTCATGTCCGCCACGTTGGATTCCACCCCGCTCAGCCGCTCAAACTTGCTCCGCGTCTGCCGTGCGATGATTTGCGCCAGCGACGTCTTCCCCGTCCCCGGCGGCCCGTAGAAAATCAGCGATTGAATCCGGTCCGCCTCGATGGCCCGCCGCAGCAGCATCCCTGGCGCGAGAATATGCTTTTGCCCGGCAAACTCGTCCAGGTTCCGCGGCCGCATCCGCGCCGCCAGCGGCTGCCGTTCCGCCAATTCCGCCCCTGGCCCGTCGGCCCCGGCCATTTTCGGCTCTGGCGCGGTGGAGAATAAATCTTTGCCTCTCACGCCTTCATTATAGCAAATCCCCGTCCATTGACCAAGCCCCAATGAACCCGGAACTCGGAGCGGAGTGGTTCCGGCGTCGCTTGGCTGTGGCGTGACAAGGGGGCGAAGGGCATGGTGGCTCAAAAAATAACTTGATTAGGCTTGATTGGGCCTGATTGGGATTGCGGATTGCGGATTGCGGATTGGCAAAAATACCCTGATTTGGCTTGATTAGGCCTGATTGGGCCTGATCGGGACAACTTCTTTTTGTGCATAAATGGTTCATGGAAAGGAATTTAGATTGAATTCTCGCAAAAAGGCGCAACAGGCCCAAGCGCAGCCAGCCGCAACCAAGAATGAATTGACCTCAGAGAACACAAAGATCGGAGAGAAAAAGACACCGTAAGTCCTTTTGGCTGTGTTCTTTGCAAAAATCCCGGACAGAATTTCAATACGCCCGCCTGTTCGGAGCGAAGCGGGGATTCCTCCCTGGTCTCCCGCGCCTGCTCGGGGCGCCGCCTCCCGAATGGGCCTCCGGACTATGCCTCCGTGTCTCACGCAGGCAATTAGACCATAGGTTCTAACTTTTGTCAAGCCCCGGCTGGGAAGAAAATGAAGTCTGAGACCCGTCCGGGATTGCGGAATAATTGACCAAGTTGCGGAGGCGTTCGCGGGTTCCGGGACAACAGGTTAAGCAATTAATATGACACGACGGCACGGTAAAACCGCTGAGTATAATTTGTCCAAGCAGGGTCGGTGAACGACACCATCCCATTCGTGCTGACCAGGACGGCAATGTTCACCCAGTTGATCAGATTCGTCGAAGCTTCGATGATATAGCTGTAGCCCGGCTGCCCTGTCAATTGGAATGTCGTCAATCCCAGCTCCACGGGATAGACCCAAATCATAGTGCCCGGCTGCCCTGTCAATTGGAATGTCGGCAATCCCTGGGATGTGTTCGCGGTGACGGAGAGTGCAACGGGTTGGCTCGGAGGCGGTTTTGAGAGATAAATGCCGCCACTGATCAATACCGCGAGGGTGTTGCCGTCTGCGGATGATCTCGCGACTGCGCCGTCATCATAAGTCCTGGGAGCATTGGCCGAGTACCATGTGGTTCCGGCGTCCGGCGAAACTGCAATGCACAGTTCTCGTTCTGCCGCCAGTATCTGTTCGCGGCCATCGGCCGACATGGCGACCGAGGAGGCGTACTGAGGCGCATTGTAGTTTAAAGT
>JBEKUQ010000669.1:0-2510 GCA_049514835.1 Verrucomicrobiota bacterium
CATTCCGCCATGGGCGACGAAGGGGTGATCGGGTAGATGGCGATCGTTTCGGTGAGACGATAGGCGACCGACGCGGCGGCTTCGTTGCCGTCCAGCGTGATGAAGGGGATGGTGGATGTGGTTTGGGTTGTTGATGTCTTATTCATAAACTGATAACTGAATTCATAATGGGATAAAGGCCGCGTTTAGAACCGAGGGCAGCTTTCCCAGCAACCAGCCGGGGGCGCACCCAAAACCGATGACCAGGCCGGCCAGCAGCGCGATGGAACACAGCGCGGCGTTGGACTGGCAAAGGGGCTGGCAGTCCTCCGGTGGCTCGACCGAGTAAATCTGTTTGAGCACTTGCAGATAATAATAGAGAGAGATCGCGCTGGCAACAACTGCTGCGATGACCAGCCAGAGCATCGCCAAATCCGGCTGGCCGCCCGGCGTCGTGCCGCCCAGCGCCGCCGTGAAGACGTAAAACTTGCCGAAGAATCCCGCCAGCGGGGGAACCCCGGCCAGCGACAGCATGAAGACAAACATGCAGGCCGAGAGCAACGGCGCGCGCCGGCCCAAGCCGGCCCAGTCCCCCAGCCGGTCCCGGCTGCCGCCGTTTTCAACCACCGCCACCACGGCAAAGGCGCCCAGCACCGTCAACGCGTAAGTGATGACATAAAAGAACAGCGCCGGAAGCATCTGCCGGGAGTTCCCAAAAAAAGCCAGCAGCGCATAGCCCGCGTGCGCAATGGCCGAATAAGCGAGCAATCGCTTCACCCGCGTCTGCACCAGGGCGGCGATGTTGCCCCCCACTATTGACACCACGGCCAACACCGCCAGCACCGGCATCCATCCGGCCTGAAACTCTTTCCAGCCCGCGCTGCCGTGCATCGGGCTGAAGCCTTCCACGATGATCCTGGCCAGCACAAAGAAGCTGCCTACCTTCGAGGCCGACGCGATGAAACAAGCGATGGGCGCCGGCGCCCCCTCATACACATCGGGCGCCCAGAAATGAAACGGCGCCGCCGCCACTTTGAAGGCGAACCCGGCCAGGGTCATGACCAACGCCGCGTAAAAGACCGGCTCGATCGGCGGCGTTTTCAGTTTCTCCGCGATTTTCACGGCCAGCGGCCCAAGTTCCAGGCCGCCGGTCAAGCCATAGAGCAGGCTGATGCCAAAAAGGGTGAACGCCGCCGCCACGCTCCCGAAGAGAAAGTATTTCAACGCCGCCTCGGCCGAGGCCGGACTGCCCTTGTTGAAAGCCGTCAAGACATAGAGCGGCAGGCTGAGCATCTCCAACGCGATGAAAATCACCAGGAGATTCTCCGAGCTGATCAGCAGCATCAATCCGGCGGCGGCCATGAGCAGCAACGCAAAATACTCCCCGATGTGCCGCGAAAAACGCGCGCCAAACGAAAGTACCGCCACCACCAGCGTCATGCCGAGCAGCGCCATTTTCAAGAATTGCGTCAATGGAGTCAGGGCCAGCATCTCCACGCCGTTATCTGCCGGCCTCAACGCGAGCCAGATCATCGCTGCCGCGCAACCCAGGCAGGCCGTCCCGCCCACCGCCGCCGCCCGCACCGCCAGCGTATTGCGCCGCACGAACGCCAAATCCACGAACAGCGCCGCCAACGCGCACACCATCACGATCTCTTCGGGAACCAGCGGGACCACCCAATCCAATGGCGAATTCATGGCTGGCCTCCTTTCAAGAGAGGTTGGAACAGCGGCGAACGGAGCGTCGGAGTGATCAGGTTCAGCAGCAATCCCGGCCACAAGCCGATCAGCACCGTGGCTCCCAGCAGCAGGCACGCTCCCGCCCGTTCCGGCATGGTAATAGGCTCGATCTGGATCGCGCTGGCCTGCCCCTGGCTCTCCCCAAAAAACGCCTTGATCCACACCCGTACCATGAACGCGATCCCCACCAATATCCCCACTCCGGCCAATAGGGTCAGGCGCGGGAAAACCGCCCACGCGCCGGTCAGCACTTGCAGTTCGGCAATGAACCCGCTGAAACCGGGCAGGCCCATGGAGGCCGCCCCCGCAATGACAAAGGTCAGCGCCGCAAACGGCGCCAGCACGCCCAGGTTCATCGGCTCCAGTTCGCTCAATTCACGCGTGTGGGTCCGGTCGTAAATCATCCGGCCAACCACGGCAAAGAGGAGACCCGCGATGATGCCGTGCGAAAACATTTGCAGCACCGCCCCGCTCAGGCCGATTTGGGAAAGGGTCATCAGGCCCAGCAAGACAAAGCCCATGTGGCTCACGCTCGAATAGCCGATCACAAATTTGATGTCCCGTTGCACCAGCGCCACCGTGCCGCCATAGACGATGCCGATCACCGCCAGCAGCGCGATGGCATTCTGCCAATAACGCAGCCCTTCGGGGAACAACGTCATGGCCACGCGCAAGGCGCCGTAGGCCCCCAGTTTCATGACCACACCGGCCAGCAGCATCGAAGCAGCCGTGGGCGCGGCCACGTGGCCCGTCGGCGCCCAGGTATGGAACGGCCACAACCCCGCCAGCAC
>JBEKUQ010000670.1:0-2503 GCA_049514835.1 Verrucomicrobiota bacterium
CATGCTGAGAAACAGGTTGGTCAGCGGCGCCGGCCCGGTTTTGAGATAGCGCCCGGTCTTGAGCGCGCCGCCGGCGGAACCGGCCAGCAGAATCGGCAGGTTGGTGTGGGTATGGCGGTTGCCGTCGGCGTTGCCTGAGCCGTAAAGAATCATGGAGTTGTGCAACAATGAGTGGCCGTCCAGGTCCTTGGTCTCCTCCATCTTTTCCAGGAACTTGGCCAACTGCGCGGCGTACCACAAATCAATCTGCGCCACCTTGGCGATGATCTCGGGCTTGTTGTCGTGGTGGGTAAGGTTATGGTGCCCTTCGGAAATGCCGATCTCGGAAAACGACCGGTTGCTCCCTTCGCCGGCGAGCAGGAAGGTGGCCACGCGCGTGGCATCGGTCTGGAAGGCCAGCACCAGCATGTCAAACATCAACTGCACGTGCTCGCCAAAGTTGGGCGGGATGCCGGCCGGCGCCTCCTGCAGCGGGTCGGCCACCGGCAGGCGTTCCGTCCTCTCAATGCGCTGCTCGATGTCGCGCACGCTGCTCAGATATTGATCCAGCTTCTGCCGGTCCCGCCCGTTCATGTCCGCCTCCATTGCCCTGGCGTCCGTCAGGACGAAATCCAGGATGGATTGTTCCTCTTTTTGCCGGCGCCGCAGGTTGGCGAGGCGCTGGCGGGCCGGGCCTTCGCCGAACAACCGCTCGAAGACCAGGCGCGGATTCGGCTCAGGGGGCGCCGGCTGGGTCGGCGAGCGCCAGGCCAGATTGTATCCGTAGGCGCAGGAATAGCCGGAATCGCAATCCCCCGCCTTGCGCACGGCATCGCAGGTCAGCTCCAGGGAAGGAAACCGCGTCCGGTGGCCGATCTGGCGCGCGATCAACTGGTCGAACGACACGCCCGCAAAAATGTCCGAGCCGGCCGTCTTTTTGATCCTCACGCCGGTCAGAAAGGTGCCGCCCGCGCGCGCATGATCGCCCCCGCCGTCCTTGCCGGGATTGGCGCTCAGGTCTTCCAACCCGGAAATGAGCTGCACTTCCCGCTTCACGTTGCACAACGGCCGCAAGGTCGGCGGCAATTCAAATTCGGATTCCCCTTCCCCGGCCGGCCACCACGACGACGGAATGATTCCGTTCGGCACATAGACAAAGGCCATCCGCACCGGCGCGGTTTTGCCCGCCGCCGCCGCAGGCCCGGCCAGCAGGCTCGCCGGCGCGAGGGACTCAAAAGCCGGCAGGGCGATGCAGGCTCCCAGCCCGCGCAAAAAGCGCCGCCGGCTCAGGTTCATCCGCCCTGCGGCGGCCGTGCTGTGACTCGTTGGTTTGTTCATGGTGGTAGTGTGTTAATCATGGTGTGGATTTACTCTTGACGTTCGGGCTGGCCGGGTTTCTGGGGGAAGCGCCGGGCGCTTCGGAAAAAGCGGCGTTGGCCCGGCGGCGCTCTCGTTGGAAGGGAGCCGACTCGATGACGCCCGTCAACAGCGCGGAGAACCGCCCGTTCTCAGCCTCCAACTGCTGGACGATGCGGTCCACCGTCTCGGTGTCGTAGTATTCCATGCCGCGGCCGGTGGCGTAAGTGAGCAGCTTCTCTGTCAAGCACCGGTAAAACTCCAGGCGATGACTCGTCGCCAGGAGGTGCTTCAATTGGCGGACATTCTGGAATGTTTCGCCCGTGATCAAGCGGCCGCCCGCCTCGATGGTCTGGCCGCGCTCCTGCTCGCGCCACAATCCCATCGCGTTGAAATTCTCCAACGCCAGCCCCACCGGGTCCAGCCGGGCGTGGCAGGCGGCGCACTCCGGCTTGTCCCGGTGCGCGCTCAACGTCTCCCGCAAGGTCGGCTCGTGGTCGTGAAAAACTTTCTCGGACGCCTCCAGCGCCGGGATGTTCGGCGGCGGCGGCGGGGTGGGCGATCCCAAAATGGCGTTCAGGACAAACAGCCCGCGCTTGACCGGCGACGTCCGGTCCGGGTTCGAGGTGACCACCAGCACCGTTCCCTCCGTCAGCACGCCTCCCCGCGGACAATCGGGCGGGAGGGTGACGCGGCGCATCTCGCTTCCGGTCACGCCCAGGTTGGTCAGGCCGTAAGCCACGGCCAGTTTCTGGTTGAGGAAAGTGTAGTCGCTGTCAATCAATTCCAATACGCTCCGGTCATCATGCGCGACGCTGGAAAAGACCATTTCCGTCTCGCGTCGCATGGCGTGCCGCAGCGGGCCATCCAGCTCCATCACGGGCTGGGCCGGATTCCCGCCGTGGTTCGCGCCCTCCTGGCCTTTGCCCCGGTCTCGGGCCAGCACCGCCTCTGTATCAATAGCGATCCCCTCCACGTCGCGCGCCTGCAGCCATTGGCCCGTGAAATTGCCGGCCATCGCCTCGGAGCGCGGGTCCGCCAGCATCCGTTTCACCTGCGCCGCCAGGTTTTTGCGCAATTCCCCCCGCGCGGCCAGGCCAAACAATTCGTCGTCCGGCATGGTGGACCACAGATAGTAGGAGAGCCGCGAGGCCAGCGCGTGTTCATC
>JBEKUQ010000671.1:0-3631 GCA_049514835.1 Verrucomicrobiota bacterium
CAAAGCGGGAGGTGTTTTCCCCTGGCGTCGAGGAGAACCACGGCGGCGAAATGTTCCTCTGGATTGGAGGAATGGTCCACGGGGAGAATGGCGAAGGTGAACTGGCCCTGGGCCAATCCCTGGTAGTCGGCAAAGCGGATGCCCAACTGGCGTTCCAACGGTGTCACCGCGGAGCTCTGCAATTTGCCGAGGAATTTATCCTTGAAGGCCTTGAGGGCGGGATCGCGCCAAAGGCGGCCGAAGTCTGAATTGGTGAGAACGCCAAGGGCCTTGGGGGCGTCGGGCACGGCGACGACCATGACGGTGTCCTTGGGCAGCAGTTTTTGCGCCGGTAGTTCCTCGGCGCCAGCCTGGCGAAAGGCCAGAAGGATGGCCATCAGGCACAAGCAGTGGATTCTCATGGGGAGGCAGGATGGGGCATCAGTCGGAGGCGGCTTTCTTGAGGCGGTGGGAGGGTTCCAGGTAACGATAGGGATTGGCGGGGTTGTCGTTGTCGTAGGCGAAAGAATCGCGGTGGTTTAAAAAGAAGACAACCGCCTGGACGGGGATGGCAAAGCCAAGGCCCTCGCCGGAGGTGATTTTCATGTTGGTCACGCCCACGACTTCGCCGCGCAGGTTGAAGAGAGGGCCGCCGCTGTTGCCCGGATTGATCTGGGCGGTGGTCTGCAAATAAAGTTCGCCCTGCAACTGGCGGGTCTTGGTGCTGACAATCCCCTCGGTCACGCTGCGCTCCAAACCGAGCGGGCTGCCGATGGCAAAAACGCGCTCGCCGACCGACAGGGCGTCCGAATCGCCCAGCACCACGTGGGCAAATTTCGGGGCGTCCTTGTCCTCGACTTTGAGCAGGGCGAGGTCGCCGAATTTGTTGAGGGAAACAATCTTGACCTGCTTGTAAACCTTCCGTTCCAACTCGCCATTTTTCTGCTGAAAGACCTCGACGGAGATCTGGGTTTCGCCTTCGGTCACATGAAAATTGGTAATGAGAAAACCGTCGTCGTTGATAAAGAAGCCCGAGCCCAGGCCGCCGGGAGTCCGCACCTGCACCACGGCGGCGCCCTGTTCAGCCGCCAAATCGCGCACGCTGCGCTCCTTGAGCAGACCCGCGCCGCTGAAATAGAAACCCTGGGCGGCGGCGGCAGCGGGCCGGGAGGCGGGCGCCGGAGCCGGCGCCACAGTGGGTTCCGGCATGGCGGCCACCGGGGGAACGGCAGCGGGCGCTTTGGCGTCGGGCGTGTTGTCGTTGAGCAATTCCAGAATCTGATTGCGGGGAATGACGAGCACGGTATAGTCCAAGATTAACTGAAGCCCCGAAAATAACAAGGGCGCCCGGCAGGAATTCTTCACCCGGGCGCACTCCCTATTCTTGGGTTCCCCTCACAATCTTAATCCTGATCTTAATCTTAATCTACGAAGATCGGGAACAGGATTCAGATCAGGATGAAGATGATGAGTCAGAGCGGAACGACGGCAGACTTGCAATCGTGCCGCGTTTAGGTTGTCCTTGCGGCCATGAAATTGGATTTTCTGCCGTTCGAATTGCGGCTGAAGCACAAATGGGCCATCTCCAGCGGCCTGCAATCGGGCCAGGATCAAGGCCGGACGCCGGTGATTCTGGTGCGGTTGACCGACGGCCCGATTGCCAGCTGGGGCGAGGCGCCGGCCACGGCGCGTTACCAGGAGACGACGGCCACGATCACGGCTTTTCTGGGCCGGGTGGAGGCGGACCGGCTTTCCTTCGCCAACCTCGCCGCCAGCATGGACTATTTGGAAAGGCTGGCGCCGGGCAATTACTCGGCCAAAGGCGCGGTCAATGTCGCGCTGGCCGACGGGGCGGCCCGGCTGGCCGGGCAGCCGGTTTATGATTTTCTCAACCTCGGCTTCACCGAAGGCAAACACCTGACCTCGCTGAGCATCGGCCTGGACACGCCGAAAAAAATCCGCGAGAAAGTTTTGGAGGCGGACTCGTTCCCGGTGCTGAAACTCAAGGTGGGCGGGGCCAACGACCGCAAGAACCTGGCCGCGCTGCGCGAAGCCGCGCCGCTCAAAACGGTGCGGGTGGACGCCAACGAAGCGTGGGCCACCAAGGAGGAGGCCTTGCGGAAAATCGAATGGCTGGCCCAAGACCCGCACATCGAATACGTCGAGCAGCCCATGCCTGCGGGCGCGCCGCCGCAGGACTTGGCCTGGTTGAAACAACGGTCCCCGCTGCCGGTTTTTGGCGATGAATCCTATCATCATGCCGGCGACGCCGCCCGCTGCGCCGAATGCTACCACGGCGTCAACGTCAAGCTCATCAAGACCGGCGGCCTCCTCCAGGCCGCGGAAGCGTTGAAGTCGGCGCGGCGCGCCGGGCTAAAAACGATGATCGGCTGCATGGTGGAGACCAGCATCAGCATCAGCGCCGGGATGCACCTGGCCGAATTGGCCGACCATCTGGACCTGGACGGCAATCTGCTGGTCCGCAACGATCCCTTCGCCGGCCCGACTGTCAAAAATGGAATCCTCTCCTTCGCCGACGCCAAGGAGGTATTCGGCCTGCGCATCCGCCCGCGCAAAACTGATCCGTTTGAGTGAGAGCGCAAGCCGCGCGATTGACTTTGCCGACCCGCGACTCCATCCTTTGCCTTTGTCAACCAACATTATCTGATATGATTCGTTTGACTCGCTGGCCGGCCGGTTTTTGCGTGATGACCCTTTCCGCGGCGGTTTTCGCCCAGGCGCCGGCCTCGCCGGGGGCCGCGCTGCAACATCGCTACAGCTTCAATGGCGACGCCAAGGATGCGGTGGGCCACGCCGACGGCACGCTGCAAGGCGCGGCGGCCATCAGCGACGGCCAGGTCCACCTGGACGGAACGCGGGGAACTTATGTCAACCTGCCGGGCGGGTTGATCGCCGGGGACAAGGCGGTGACGTTTGAGTTTTGGGCCAGCCTGGGGACCAACCGCGGTTGGTGCCGCGTCTTCGATCAGGGTTCCGACACGTTCGTGAACGGCGGCCGGCTCGACCTTTATTTCTCCCCCCACAGCGGATCCGGGGATTTTCGTTTGACGGTCATGGACCCCAATCCGACCGAGCGTGTCATCCGCGTGCGCGGTAATCTTGACAACCAGACCAATTTGCAGGTGGCGTGTGTTCTGGACCCCGCCACCGGCTTCATGGGGATTTACACCAATGGCAACCTGGCCGTCTCGACCAACAATCTGACCTCGCTGGCCAGTGTGGCGACCAACCGCTTTTACCTAGGCCGCTCCCTCTTCCCCAGCGACCCTCCGCTCAACGGCTCGATAGATGAATTTCGCATTTACAATGCCGCCCTCAGCGCCGCCCAAATATCTGACAATTACAAAAGCGGCCCGAACGCCGTGCTGAAATAACCCCGCCAAGAATCCGCCGACCATACGGCTGGTGCAATAGGGACCGGCTGGCGTGCGGTCCGTCTTAGGCAGGGCGGGCAGTCCTCTGCCTGCCGCACGACCGGGGCATGGCCCGTTTTCCAAGGTTTTCCATTGACGGAATTTGCAAGTTGTGTCGAGATGGACAACGCGAGTTGGAGCGCAGTCATAACAGGTCGCAAACGATGTTCAAGAATTCGCGAAAAATGCCGGGGGCCGGCGGTTCGGGCAACACGACC
>JBEKUQ010000672.1:0-2884 GCA_049514835.1 Verrucomicrobiota bacterium
GAGTGCGCCCGTCCTCGGGCGCAGCAAGCCCGGACGGCCCGGACGCAACCAAGTTTTCCAAGGCTTATTTGCACTATCACGTGGCTGCGCCCGGGACGGGCGCACTCCGCCTTTGTAGTGTATCCCACCGTCTCCTCAGTATCAGTGGCCGGAGATTGCCCGCCCTGCCAATCCTGGCCCGCTCCAGATTGAGGCTTCATGCGCCGGCCTCCGTTCTGTTGGCTCTTTTCAGTGGCCGGCCAGCTTCTCCACCACCGCTCTCGACTCGGCCAGCGACACTCCGTGAATCCGGCGATAGAGCTTGATGGCCAGGGCCTTTTCTCCCGCTTGCGCCAGGCGTTGGACGTGTTCGAGGCCCGGAAACTCGCCCGCCGGCGGCCACAGCCCTCTCTTCCGCGCTTGTTGAATCTTATGGCGCAAACGCAGTTCATGGACGACGACCGCGAGAATCCCCAAAACCCCGAGCAAAATGATCACTTCGGAAAACCGGTCTTTAACGAAGAAAACGGCCACCTCCGCCACGACCACGCCGATGGTGCCAGAAGTTGCCGGCCAGCCGCAACGGCGTCGGAGCCGCCTTTGGCGGCGTCCAGCGGCCGGCTTCGATTTCGGCGCGCCCCGCGGCCAGGGTGCGTTTGAGCGAGCGCAAGAGCAACAGGTAATACACGCAGAGAGCGCCGAACAGCGCGCGCAGGAAGGCATGGGAGGCCGGACCGAAAACGGCCATGCCAACCAGGACAGCGGCCACGAATCCCGCCATCAACCGGGCTGCGCGCCAGTGCCCGCGGCGGCTCACCTCGGGCGGGAGCTGCCACAAACCAAGACCCCGGCTGGCGGCTTGGTAGCGCCAGACAAAGAAAAGGCACGGCGGCGCGCTGGTCAAGAGGATCGACCCCAGCATTTTAAGCCAGCCCTGTGCGAACGACGCGGACAGCCACCAAAGGAGCGAGACCGCCATCATCGGCTTGACTATCCAATCCACAAACCTCGGCGGCGGGTTCCCGGGGACGGGAGCGCCGGGGGCAGCCCCCGGCGCCGCCGGGTTGGTGGAGGTGATCGTGTCCACACCGGTTTTGATTTCGCTGACCTGCTGGTACCGCCGCGCCGGTTCGCGTTCCAAAGCGCGCAATACCACTTCGTCCAGCCGCACGTCCACCTGCACCTTTTTCGACGGCGGGTCGAAACGGCCCATGGGCACTTCGCCGGTGAGCATTTCATAAAAAACCACGCCCAGGGAATAAATGTCCGCCCGGTGGTCCACCCCTTGGGCGTTCTGCCGCTGCTCGGGCGCCATGTAGTTTAACGTGCCCATGGCCGCCTGCGACACGGTCAAGGTCGTGTCCGGCGCGTTGCCCAGCAGTTTCGCCAGACCGAAATCGGCGATCTTCACCTGCCCCTTCTTGGTGATAAGGATGTTCTCCGGCTTGATGTCCCGATGCACCACTCCTTCGTCGTGCGCATACTGGAGGGCGGTGCAAACCTGCACCACCAATTCCAGCGCCTGGCGCGGGATGAGCGGTTGATTGTCCAGCAACTGGCGCAAGTTCATCCCGTCCACATATTCCATGATAAAGTAGTAATACTGGTTCGTCTGGCCAAAATCATAAATGTTCACGATCCCCGGATGATTGAGTTTGGCCAGCGCCCTGGCTTCGCGGTTGAAGCGCTCGGCAAACGTGGGGTGCGGCGCGGATTCCATCGGCAGGACTTTCAGCGCCACGAGGCGGTCCAGCCGCGCCTGGCGGGCTTTATAGACCATGCCCATGCCGCCCATGCCCAGCAGTTCGATGATCTCCAATTGTGGGAATTGCGCCGCCAGTTGGGCCGGGTCCGGCGGAACGCGGCTTCCCGGCGCGGCTGGGCCGGCCAACGGGTTGAGGTTGGCGGTGGCTCCCAGGGCCGCCCCTTCGCTGCCCAGCGCGACTTTGGCCAGGCATGCCGGACACAGCCCTTCCGGCGCGTCCGCCGGCAGCGGCTGCTGGCATTGTTTGCAAATTCGCATCGTGTCCATTTTTCAGCCCTTCTTTTGTCTCACCATCCCTTACAGAAGAAATCCGCCCCCAAGGTAACAGGCAATTTGAATTTACTTGGCGAAAACTCCCATGACATGCCGCAGTTCGTCCTCAATTTCGCCCGGAGTGGCCACCGTCTGCGCGATTTCCGCGCGCAGGCCTTCCCGATAGCGCTGGCGCAGGCGATGCACAGCCATCTTGACCGCCGCCTCGCTCATTTTCAGCCTGGCAGCAAGGGCCCGGTAAGCCACGCTGCCACGGTCTTCGGTCAAGGTCGTTTTGAGCTGCTCAAAAAGGGCTTCCTTGCCCTGGCTGGCGTATTCCAGACGCAACCGGGCCAGCGCCTGTTCCAGCAAGGTCGTGGCCCAGTGCCGTTCGAACAGCGTTTCCGGGGTGGCGTTTTCAGCAGGCTGGAAACTGAGATGCGTTTCCGCGCCGGCGAAGTCCAACGGCAAAGGCGCTTGGCCGCCCCCGCGTTTTTGCGCGCGCGCCCGGTCGCGCTCATTGCACAGAAAATGTTTCAGCGCGGCCAGCAGGAAGGAGCGGAAACGTCCCTTGCCCTGGTCCACGGCATGGAGCCAATCCTGCTTCAGCAGGCGCAGAAAGAACTCCTGCGTTAAATCTTGCGCGTCGGGCGGGCTTTCCCCCTGGCGGCGGATGTAGGCATAGAGCGGACGCCAATACACGCTGCACAACTTCTCCAGCGCTTCCCCCGCCTGGCTGGGATTCTGCCGGCCCGCCGCCGACAAGACCACGCTCCAGTGCGTCTGGCCAAATTGAGCCGGGCCGAAGCCATCGCTTTGCCGGCTGGGTTCGGAAGTCGAATGCGGCACAAGCCTTTTCTAACAGGGCGGGGAGCGAGAATCCAGACT
>JBEKUQ010000673.1:0-3531 GCA_049514835.1 Verrucomicrobiota bacterium
GCCAGCGGCACCACGACTCTGAACGCAGCTTTCGTGAACACCGGGGATGTGCAGGTGCAGAGCGGCACGGTGGATTTGACTGGCGGCGGTTCGGCGAGCGGGACGTTTGAGGTGTCAGCCAACGCGACGCTGCAATTTGGCGGCAGCACTTACACGTTAAGCCCGGCTTCCAGTGTGACCGGCGCAGGCAGTGCGATCTTCGGCGGGGGCACGGTTAATGCGTCTGGCACTTACAACCTGACCGGGACGAACACCTTCAGCGGGGCGACGGTCACCTTTGCGGGCAACTATACCATCACCGGCCAACCCGTGACGCTTTCCTCCGGCACGGTGAATTTCAACGCGGGCGGCACGGTGAATTTGACAGGGTTGACGATGAGCGGCGGGACACTCGGCGGGACGGTTCCGGTGCCGGTCAACGGACCGTTCAGTTGGAGCAGCGGTTACATAAACAACACGGGCGGGGTGACGCTCAACGGCACGAGCAGCCTGAATGGCGCGGGCAACAACAGCATGCAGTTGTATGGCCCGCTGATCAATGCGGGCGCGCTGACCTGGAGCGGGAGCGGCGCCAACCTTTATATCAACGGTGGCACGCTCACCAATCTGGCGGCCGGCACGATCACCATCACCGCCGACGTCTCGAGCGCCACCAGCGGCACGATTGGCAACGCGGGCCTGTTGCGCAAGACCGGCGCCAGCGGCACCACGACTCTGAACGCAGCTTTCGTGAACACCGGGGATGTGCAGGTGCAGAGCGGCACGGTGAGTTTCGGCAGCGTCTTCATCCAGAACGCCGGCCAGACGGTGCTGAATGGCGGCAACTTTGCGTTCTCGCAGGTCGCGCAGCTTCGCGGCGGCATCCTCAGCGGCACCGGCACCATCACCGGCAGCGTTTCCAATAACGCCGCCATCGGCACCGGTTCGTCGCCCGGTTTGCTCACCATCAGCGGCAATTACTCCGAAGGTGCCAATGCGCATCTGGCCATCAAGCTGGGCGGCACCTTGGCGGGCGCCAACTATGATCTATTGTCCATCGGCGGCAGCGCCGCGCTGGCGGGCACGCTGGATGTTTCCTATTGGAACGGCTTCACCCCCTCGGTCGGCAGTTTCTTCACCGTGCTCGCCTGCAACGCGCGCACCGGCTTCTTTTCCGCGCTCACCGCCCCGACCAACCAGCTTGCCGCCAGCTATACTGCCAAGACTGTGCTGGTCGAACCCGGCAATGTCCCTCCCATTGCGAAACTCACAGTGCCCGCCCAATCGCTCGCCGGTCACACCTTCGCGGTCAAAGGCTCCGGAACAGATCCGGACGGCACCGTTACCAACTTAACCCTGTTGTTCGGCACCAACGTCCTCGCGTCCGCGCCGGGAAGCTCGGCTCAAGTCAACTTCAGTTCCGACTTCCCCGGCAACCTGACCTTCACGGCGGTGGCCACCGATAACGAGGGTGCCCAAGAGGCGACCAACGCCACCGTGACCATCACCACGCTGCCCCTGCTGACACTTGATGCCGTCGGCTTCCAGACCAACCGCGCCTTCAAGCTCTGCATGTTGGGCGAAGCGGGAACAAATTACCAGGTGCAGACCAGCACCAACCTGGCCGTGACGAACTGGGCCGCGCTGGGAATCATGGAAAGCACCAACGGCATCTGGCGTTACTCTGACACCGCCGCCACGAATTCCCCCCAACGCTTCTACCGTGTGCAGCAACTGCCGTAAGTGTTCCGGCACTGCCGCTAAACAAAAACCCGGAGGCCAGTTGTCTGACTTCCGGATTCTGAATCCGTGGCTGTCATCGGCAGATCCGGCGACGGGTAATCCCTTTCAAACGAACGCCGCAAAAGTGCGCGTCAGGTCCACAACTGCCTGTCAAGGGAACGATATTGGATCGCCTCGGAGATGTGATCGCCGGCGATCTGGTCCGCGCCGGCCAGGTCGGCGATGGTGCGGGCGACTTTCAATATGCGGTCGTAGGCGCGCGCGCTCAAATTCAGATCCGACATGGCGAACTTGAGCAGTTCCTTGGTCGCCTCTTCCAGCGCGCAATAGCTTTTCAATTCGCGCGGCCCCATCCGCGCGTTGCAGGTCACCGACTTTTTGTTGGCAAAGCGGGCCTGCTGCCGTTGCCGCGCCGCCACCACCCGCCGGCGGATTTCGGCCGAACTCTCGCCCGTCTGCTCCGCGCTGATGTCGCGGAACTTCACCTGCGGCACTTCCACGTGCAAATCAATTCGATCCAGCACGGCGAACTGCGGGACTCGCCCGGCATTTTGCCGTCCGGCGTCGGATTCATGGCCGCCACCAGCATGAATTGGGCTGGAAAGGTCATGCTGCCGGCCGCCCGTGAAATGGTGACCCAGCCTTCTTCCAGCGGCTGGCGCATCGTTTCCAGAACGCCTCGCTTAAACTCAGGCAGTTCGTCCAGGAACAAAACCCCGTGATGCGCCAGCGAGATTTCGCCGGGCGTGGGATTGACATTGCCCCCCAGCAAACCGGCGTCGCTGGCGGTGTGATGCGGTGTGCGGAACGGACGCCGCGTGACCAGCGCCTGTCCCGGTTTGAGCAGCCCGACGATGCTGTGAATCTTGGTCGTCTCCAGCGCCTCCTCCAAAGTCAGCGGCGGCAGGATGGTGGTGAGCCGTTTGGCCAGCATGGATTTTCCCGTGCCGGGCGGACCGATCAGCAGGACGTTGTGCCCGCCCGCCGCCGCGATCTCCAGCGCCCGCTTGACCGATTCCTGCCCCTTGACTTCCGCCATGTCGCTCTCCTCGTTGTGCGCCTGCTCGAAGAGGGCCTTCAAATCAATTTGCGTCGGCGCGATTTTGATTTCCCCCTCCAGAAAACCGGCCGCTTCGCGCAGATTGCGCACCGGGATGACCGTCAAACCCTGCACGACCGCCGCCTCCGCCGCATTTTCCGCCGGCACGAGGATTCCGGCCTTGCCTTCCGCCCGCGTCCGCCACGCCACCGGCAGCACGCCTTTGACCGGGCGCACCGCCCCGTCCAGCGCCAGTTCGCCCACCATCACAAAGTTTTCCAACTGGTCGCTGGCCAACTGCTCGCTCGCTCCGAGCATCCCGATGGCGATGGGCAGGTCGAAACTCGGCCCTTCCTTCTTCACGTCCGCCGGGGCCAGATTGATGGTGGAGCGGCCCATGGGAAATTTGAAGCCGGAATTGGTCAGCGCCGTCGAGACCCGGTCGCGCGACTCCTTGACGGCCGCATCCGGCAATCCGACGATCACCACCACGGTGTCGCCCCAGCCGCAATTGACCTCCACCTCGACAGGGTAGGCTTCGATGCCATTGACGGCGGCGGACAGAACTCGGGCCAGCATGGGGGGATAGTGGGGCAACGCGGGCGCAAGGGCAATGAGGTTTTCTTTGAGCCTTTTGATCCTCTTCGCGGCAAATCAATGTAACTGCCTGCCCATGAACCATTTACACGCCGCGCGCAGTTTTCAGAATCAAGCCTGATCAAGCCTGATCACCCTATTCCTTTACCTTGACCATGAACAGCCATCCAGAT
>JBEKUQ010000674.1:0-3793 GCA_049514835.1 Verrucomicrobiota bacterium
CCTGGGCCGGTTCGAGGGGGCGGTTCAAAATGATCTTGCCGGTCCAGAACTGGCAGCCCTGACGGCGGGCCTTTTTTTCGCAGACGTAGCTCATGCTCTCCTCATAGACGGCGGAGCCGCAGTTGGGGCACTTGCCGAAGGGCTGGCGTCCGGCGAAGCTGGTGGCGGCGGCGGCGGCCTGCTCAACCTCCTGCTGGCGGCCGAAGTCAAATTCGGCGGTGAATTCGGGGGTGAGGCGGATGAGGGCGGAGAAGGGCCGGCCGGTTTTGGCGCGGAAGCCCTGGAGGGGTCCGACGACGCGCTGGGTGATGAGCTGCTCGGCTTCGGCGATTTCCAACTGGCGGCCGGCCACGATTTTCCAGAGGAAGAAGCCGCATTTCTGGCATTGGAATTTTTTGTAGTTTTCCTTGATGAGGCCGCCGCATTTGGGGCAGGGGGCCTTGAGTTCGCCGAAATCGCCGGGCACGGTGTCGCTGTCATGGCCTTTGGCCTTGGCGACGATCTGGCGGGTGGCCTGGGCGATGTCGCGCATGAAATCTTCGCGCTTCAATTTGCCGCGGGACATCTGGTTGAGCTTGAATTCCCAGTCGCCGGTGAGTTCCGGGGAGACGAGTTCGGGGATGTCCAGGCCGCGGAGCAGGGCGATGAGGGAGAAGGCCTTGGCGGTGGGCTGCAAATCGCGGCCGTTGCGCAGGACATATCGTTCATAGATCAAACCTTCGATGATTTGCGCGCGGGTGGCGGGGGTGCCGAGACCTTTCTCGCGCATGGCCTCCCGCAATTCCTCGTCCTCGATCAATTTGCCGGCGCCTTCCATGGCGGAAAGGAGGGTGGCCTCGGAGAGGCGGGCGGGCGGCTTGGTGGCGGCGGCCTGGACCTGGACCTCGGAGGCCTTGACTTTCTCGGAGGGTTGGACGGCGACCAGGATGGGGGCGTCATCGGACTGGACTTCCTTGCCATAGACCTCCATCCAGCCGGCCTTGACCATGACCTTGCCTTCGCTTTTGAAAGGCTCGCCTTCGACGCGGGTGAGGCGAATGGTGAGGAGGAACTCGGCGGGGGGATAAAAGACGGCGAGGAACCGCTTGGTGACCAAATCGTACAATTTCTGTTCGTGCTCGGACAGATGTTTTGGGGGGACGGTGGTGGGGATGATGGCGAAGTGATCGGAGACCTTGGCGTTGTTGAAAATGCGCTTGGTGGGTTTAACCCAGTCGTTGCGCAGGATTTGGCCGGCAAAGCCGGCATAGGCCGTGTTCCTCATCGCCTCCAGCGTGGCTTTGACCGTGCCGATATAATCCTCCGGCAGGGCGCGGGAATCGGTTCGGGGATAGGTCAGGACCTTGTGTCTTTCATAAAGGGCCTGGGCCAGCGAGAGGGTGTTCTTGGCGGAATAGCCGAAGCGGGCATTGGCGTCCCTTTGCAAACTGGTCAAATCGTACAGCAACGGCGGGGCATTGACGGACGGTTTTTTTTCGTCCAGTTCGACGACGCCGAGTTTTCCCTGGCATTTGAGTTGAATGGCGTCGGCGATTTCGCGATGCCAGAGGCGGATGGGGAAACGATGCTCCTCCCAAAGGGAGCCGTGAGGCGGCTCCAGGCGTTGCTGGGCATCGGGCAGGCTGAGACCCAACCCGGCGAGGAGGCGAAGGGCGCGCGCCGCTTCGCTTGGGTGAACTTCTTAATTCTCTCCTCGCGCTCGACGAGGATGGCGAGGGTGGGGGTCTGGACGCGGCCCACGGTGGTGAGATGGAAGCCGCCGGACTTGGAATTAAAGGCGGTCATGGCGCGGGTGCCGTTGATGCCGACGAGCCAATCGGATTCGGAGCGGCAGATGGCGGCGTCGGCCAGGGGGCGCATTTCGGCGTCGGAGCGCAAGGAGGCGAAGCCGTCGCGGATGGCGGCCGTGGTCATGGACTGGAGCCAGAGGCGCTGGATGAGTTGTTTGGCCTTGGCGTACTGGACAAGGTAACGGAAAATCAATTCGCCTTCGCGGCCGGCATCGCAGGCGTTAATGAGGCGGTCCACGTCCTTGCGCTTGATGGCGCGGAGGAGGACGTTGAGCCGCTGGGCGTTTTTCTCGATGGGCTGGAGATCGAAGTGGGGCGGGATGACGGGCAAATTGGCAAAGGTCCATTTGCCGCGTTTGACTTCGACGCCTTCTGGCAGACAGAGTTCGAGCAAATGGCCGACGGCGGAGGAGAGGACGAATTGGTTGCTCTCGTAGAAATCGTCCTTTTTGACGAATCCGCCGAGGGCCTTGGCGATGTCCGATGCCACCGAGGGCTTTTCCGCGATAATCAATGCTTTACCCATGAATGTGCGCGAAAGTGGCCCAAAGAGGGCGTGAAGTCAATAGGTGAAAGGAAGGAGGGAATTGGGAATTTTGAATTTTGAATTTTGAAATTGAGATTTGGGGTCCCCCCTCCCCCCTCTGGAAGTGCAATTAGGTGCAACTAAGTGGGATTAGGTGCAACCAGGTGCAACTGAAGTGCAACTTCTTTGGGGAAATGATAGATTATAAATGATAAATGATGAAACGGGGATGGGTCGGCCGGCGGAGGTTTTCGCGGGGTTTCCGGAGCGACGGGCGAACGGGTTGGGCCACAGGCCGAACGCTGCTTGGTCGGCCCACAGGGCCGACGCTACACCCGGGGAAGTGCGGCGGTCATAGACCGCCGCTACAATCTCACAGGGCCGGCCGTTGGATGCTATTTGAGCATTCATGGGACGATTATAGCATGGGTTGGAAAAAGGGCCTTCGCACCGTGGGTACAAAATGAGGGTCGAAAATGGGGTGTTTGGACCCCAAAAAAACCCTTGTAAATGCTCGGTCCGACCGGGTTTTCTCCCAAAAACAGGGATTTGAAAAAGCGAAAATAGTTTGTGAAACATGTGCATTTGGCTGCCGGAGGAGGCGAATTTGGACGGGATTTACAGGATGAACAGGAGGGGCAGGATTGTTGCCGCCTTGGGGATGATCAAGAGAAAAAAAGAGAGGCAGAACTCATCGTTCTGCCTCCCCGTGAAATGTGAAACCTTTGGATTCGGGCGTTAGGCGCGCTTGCCGAGGCGGGAGCGAATGACCGCGAGACCCACGAACACGCAACCGATCATGGCCACCGTCAAGCCACCATCTGGAACCGCGATGTAATAGTTGAAACTTGCGCCAGCAACAGAACTCGGAGTGGTCACGACCACTTCGCTCAACCCATAAGGCGCCGGAGCAACGACGCTTCCGTCAGAAGTGCCGCTGAAAGCGGCGGGGTTGAAGGTACCGGATGCCACCGAGGCCGCGTTCTCATGGGCCTTAGTGTCAGCGTCCAACCGACAGGAAGTATGCCGTCGATTGAAGCGAACAACTCTCCTATCGGCGCCGCGAGGGTGCTCATTGATTGTCGCATGGGTTTAGACGATGAACGGTTTGAGGTCAAGAAGACTTTGGCGCGAGGCGGCGGGCGGCGCGGTTTTGGGCTTCGCAGAAATGGAACGGATGGCAGTGCCGGAAAAGTTGTCCAGAAAACAGCCCGCAGTGTACCGGGACCGTCCGCGCGAAGGTCAATCAAGAAGCCTGGGCGTGATTCTCGGGAAAGAATCGGGAGAAAAACGGGGCGGGCCGCTCGCGCCAGGTCCGCGCACGCCGCATCGCCACACGAGCGCAACCCATTACCGGACAGCAGGTTAAAGCAAGCGGATAAACACGCCCCAAATTCGCAGGCTGGCCATATCGCCGGCTGTCAACAATCCGTCACGCCCAACCGGCCAGGTTGGCAGACCGATTGCTAGTCATGGA
>JBEKUQ010000675.1:0-2753 GCA_049514835.1 Verrucomicrobiota bacterium
GGAATAGCCGACTTCTGGTGGCTGCCGTGTGCCGAGGTTGCCGGGGGATGTTCACGCACGCCGGTTTTGGATTGGGCAACTGAACCATTTTGACTTTTACCATCCTCACAATTCCAAAGTAGCATTTACTGCCTAAGTTGTCGAATGGAAAGTTTCTCCTGGGCAGCCTCGCAAGTTCTTAAGCCAATCCTTTTCGATGCATGAGGAGTCGAGCAGGGAGATTTTGGAAGCCAGGCCGTGCATCCGGAGGCGTATTGATGTCTGAACACGCTGGGCGACGCGGTGATGGCGGCAAGGCGGAAATCTTGGATTGATTTTCTTTCGTCCCTGACGGGACTTGATTTTGCTTTTGGGACGATGCCCAGCCATAAATGGCTGGGCTGTTTTCGGTAACAGACCAGGCGTATTGCCGCTTTTCAATTCGGCCGCCGAGTGCGTGGTTTTGGCGGGAAAGGTGTTCCGCCGGCGGGAGGCCGACGGGTGCAACCGGGACGGTCGCTCCCCCCGAAGAGTCTCCTAATGATTGGAAGGGGACACTGCCAAATTTTAACCCGGCTTGCATCCGCAGTCCCTTTCGGTTTATTGTTCGCCCACGGTATGTCTGCCCAGAATAAAATTCTCTTGCTCGACGATGATGAGCAAATGCTGGAATTGTATCAGGCTCTGCTCGAACAAATTCCCAGCCACCCGGAGGTGCAGGTCTGCAATTCCGGCGCGCGCGCCATCGCCATGCTCGAATCAGAACCCTTCAACCTCCTCATCACCGATTTGCGCATGCCCAAGATGGACGGCCTCCAGGTCCTGGCCATCGTCCGCCGAAAGTTTCCCCTCTTGCGCATCGTCGTTCTCACCGGCGTCCCCGACGAGGAATACCGCTCGCGCGCCTACGCCCAGGGCGTCGAGATGTTCTGGCAGAAACCCGCCAGCGCCGAGGATATTCAATTGTTCCAGGACTGCATCGAATCCATGCTCGACCGACCCCACCAGGCTCAGGAAGGCTTCCGCGGCGTGCAAAGCAAAAGCCTGGTGGACCTCATCCAGTTGGAATGTTTGTCCCGCAGTTCCTCCACCTTGAGCATCACCCACGCCGATCTTCATGGCAAAATCTGGATTCAAAACGGCGAAATCATTGATGCCGTCACCGCCATCCTCGCCGGCGAGGCCGCCTTCAAGGAAATTCTCTCCTGGAAAAGCGGCAATTTTGAAATCCTACCCGGCGACCCCGCCCACGATCGCACCATCCATGGTTCCTCCCAGGGCCTCCTCCTGGATTCCGCCCAGGCGCTGGACGAATCCAAAGGGCCGGCCCCCGGCGCGGAGCCACTCAGCCCATCCGCCGCCGACCCGCCCACCGGCCTGGCCGCCCTGGGCCGCTTTGAAGGCGTCGCCTTCGTCCTCTCCATTCCGCCGGACGACAAGGCGCCGGTGGATTGCTGGAGCCTGGAAAACTCCATGGACGTCGCCAACTGGGCGCGCGACACCCATCGCCGCCTCGCCAAAATGGGCGAGGGCCTCCAGGCGGGCGATTTCGCCGCCGCCTTTGGCTTCGGCCCGCAGGAACATTGGGCCTTGCAGGCCCGCGAACGCAAAGGGCTGCTCTGTGTCGGCTTCCGCCCCGCCTTGGACGCCGATCAGGTGGAACAAACCATGAAACTGGTTTTTGACAAATGGGCCTCCTGACCAAATCATCCGGCAAATCCGGCCCGCACCGCCTTCCCGGCGGCGCCTTTACCGTGGATGCCCTGGGCAACCTGGTCAGCTCCACCCTGCCGCAATGGGTGCCGGAGATCTGGGTCGTCGAGATCGGCCGGCAAATTCTGGCCGTCTTCAAAGGCGCTGCCGGCGTCCGCCTCCCCTTCTCCGAATTGCGCGTCCATTATCAGGCCTTCCGCATTACCGCCCGCGCCCTGCGCGGCGGCGCCATCGTTTTCCTTTCCTCCGGCCCGGCGCCCCGCGAGAACCTGCGCCATTTGTCTTATGAAAAATCAAAAATTGGATCAGCTCGTCACCCAACTCGAAAATTTCCTCGAATGCTGGAAGCTCCTCAACAACTTCATCAACCTGGCCCGCGGCAAAAAATTCACCGCCGAGGACGAAAACCAGTTCCTCGAAGTCAAGGCCATCGTCGTGCAGGAATTGGAATTGATCAGCGCCGCCATCGAATTCCCCTCCCCCTCGCGCGAGGAGGTTCACGCCTTTGTCGCCGCCGCCCCCTCCCTCCGCTATCTGAGCGAGAGCAACGAGGGCGCCCTGCGCGCCCTCGAAAACCAGTGGCATAAACTCTACGTCGGTTTCCAGGCCATCGTCGGCCAGGTCAAGGTCAAGCAGCGCGAAATCGAAGGCCAGAATTTCCTCACCTCCATGTTCAAGAAGAAACCCTGATTCACTCCCCTGCCCTCCCCCCAAAAAACATGACCGACCCGCTTACCGCCGTCCTCCTCGGCATTGTCGAGGGAGTCACCGAGTTCCTGCCCATCTCCTCCACCGGCCACCTTCTTATTGCCGAACATTGGGCGCCGCTCCCCCCTCAGACCGATCACGACCTGTTCAACGTGGTCATCCAATGCGGCGCCGTTCTCGCCGTCATTCCCCTCTTCCACCAACGCTTCCATCAATTCATCTTCCGCTGGCGCGACCCGGAGGTGCTCGGCTACTTGCTCAAAATCATCGCCGCCTTTGTCATCACCGGCGTCGGCGGTTTCATCCTCGAAAAAACGGGCTTCAAACTCCCCGAATCTCTTAAGCCGGTCGCC
>JBEKUQ010000676.1:0-2943 GCA_049514835.1 Verrucomicrobiota bacterium
TCGGGCGCAGCAGCGCGAGAAACTCGGCGCGCCGGTGATCTTTCCGCGCACCCAAAAAACTCCTGGCTTGCTGCGGCCGGGGACGGCCGCACTCCGCCGGTAGCAGTGTCGAGATGCGCCCGGGGAGGCAGCGGGCCGCCTTTTCGGATTGCGGGCAAAATCCGTTTGTGGTAAGCTTGCCTTACCCGAAAACTAAAACCGAAAGCCTTATGCCGGCAAGCCGGCATGATATTTTGCCATGAAAAAGTGGATCATACGAATTGGTTTGGTTGTGGTTGCATTGTTCATCGTCGCGATTGTCACGGTGGTGATATTTCTGGATGGGATTGTCAAGAAGGGCGTGGAAACCGCCGGTCCGATGATCACCAAGGTGGAGGTGAAACTGGACAAGGCGTCCGTATCGCTCTTCTCCGGGAGCGCGGAGCTTAAGGGGTTGTTCGTCGGAAATCCGCCCGGATATACGACGGAGTGCGCCATGAAAATAGGAGACGTGAGCGTAAGCCTGAAGCCGATGTCGGTGTTGAGCGACAAGATCATCATCCGGAGCATCAACGTCAAAGCGCCGGATATCACCATCGAAGGCGGCTTGAAGGAGAACAACCTGACAAAGATCGAGAGCAACGTCAATGGCTCCTCCGGCACCAGCGCGGGCGGCGGCGCTCCGGCGCAAAGCGGCAGCAAAAAGAAAATCCAGGTGACCGACCTTGTGGTCAGCGGAGCGAAACTCCATGTCAAAAGCCCGCTGCTCGCCGGCAAAATGGTGTCGGTTCCTTTGCCCGACATTCACCTCACGGACCTGGGAACCGGTTCCGACGGTATCACGCCCGCCGAGCTGACGCAGAAAGTGATGAGTTCACTGATGAAGGAAGTTGTTCCAGCCTTCACCAAAGTGTTGAGCAATGTGGGCGCCGAGGCGGTCGGGCTGGGCAAGGACGCGGGAAAGCAGGGGCAGGATGCGCTAAAAAAGGCCGCTGGAGGGTTGAAGGGTATTATTGGGCAATAATTTGGCAATGATTGCGGTTTTCAGGCGGTACCTTACATTGCAGGCATGCAGCCGCCAACGCTGAAAAAAGCGGTCCAGACATGCGCCGACCCGGCGCGGGCCGAGGCCGGCCTGGCCCGATTGCGGGAAACGGAGGCGGCGCGGATTGTCAAGAAACCATCCGCCGAACAGGCGCGCATCCTGGCTTCGCTCCTGGCCGGTTCGCAGATGGCCGGCGAGTTGCTGGCGGCGCATCCCGTCTGGCTGGCGCCGCTGCTGGAGCCGGGCGCGCTGCAACATCCCCGCCGCGAGCAGGGCCTGCGCCGGGAAGTGGAGCAATGGCTCCAACCCGGCCTGGCGCGCGAAGAAGTTGAAGCGGCCTTCCTCAAGTTGCGCGAATTCAAGCAGCGCGAAATGTTGCGCATCGCCGCGCGCGATCTGGCCCGCCTGGGCGGCGCGCTGGAAATCACCCGCGAAATTTCCGACGTGGCCGATGTCTGCCTGGGCGCGGTCCTGCGCCTTTGCCTGCAACCGCTGACCCGCCGTCTGGGCCAGCCGTTTCATTTGGCGCCGGACGGGAGCTGGAAGGCCACGCATTTTTGCGTGCTCGGCCTGGGCAAGCTGGGCGGGCAGGAGCTGAATTACAGTTCGGACGTGGGCATCATGTTTGTCTATAGCGAGGAGGGGCATGTTTTCAAAACGCGGCCGCATCCGCGCGAGGAGAGCGGCAAAAGCATGGCCAGCCATGTGTTCTTCACGCGGCTGGCGGAAAGCATGATTGCCGAAATCAGCCGTCTGACCGCGCAGGGCGCGCTCTACCGGGTGGACCTGCGGCTGCGCCCGGAAGGCCCGGCCGGCCCGCTGGACTGGGCGCGGAATTTTTGGAGATGGTCCAGCCGTTTCGCTATCCGCGCTCGCTGGGGGAAGGCACGTTCCGCGGCGTCACGGCGATGAAATCCCGCCTGGAGAACGAAGTGGTGAAGCCGGGCGAACTGGAGCGCAACGTGAAATTGGGCCGCGGCGGAATTCGCGAGGTCGAGTTCATCGTGCAGACCTTGCAAATGCTGCACGCCGGACGGCAGCCTTTTCTCCAGGGAGCCGCCACCGTTCCCACTCTGGAAAAACTGGCCTCCTACCGCCTGCTTGCCGCCGAAGACGCCAAAGCGCTGGGGGAGGCCTACCTGTTTTTGCGGGACGTGGAGCATCGCCTGCAGATGGAGGCCGGCCAGCAAACGCACACCATTCCCACCGCGCGCCAGGCCCGGGAACGTCTGGCCCGCGCGATGGGATTTGCGTCCCTGGCCGCCTTCGAGAGCGCGCGCCAGGCCCACGCCCGGCAGATCCGCCGGCTGTATGAAAAAACTCTGGGCGACGGGGAACCGGCCAAAACGTCGGCGCTGCCGGGTGACTTTGCCGCGGCCGAAGGCCCGTGGAAGGAATTCCTGGCGCGCCACCATTTCCGCGACGCGGACCGGGCGTTGCGTATGGTGGAAATGTTTGTCAATGGCCCGGGCTATGTGCATGTCTCGCCTCGCAGCGCCGAGCTGGCGCGGGAGCTGCTCCCGAAAATCTTTGCGCTCTGCCTGCCCCAATCCGGCCCCGGCGCCGCCCCCACGCCGCGCCTGTCGGATCCCGACCGGGTGATGGTGCGCCTGCAAAGCTTCATGGAGGCCTATGGCGCGCGCGCCATGCTCTTTGAACTGTGGACGCAGAAGCCCTCGCTTTTTGCTTTGTTGCTGCGGCTGTTTGATCGTTCCGAATTCCTGGCGGAGCGGGCCATCCGCAATCCCGACCTGGTGGACGAATTGGAAGACAGCGGACGGTTGCGCCGGCAGAAAACGGCCGGGGAAACCCTCCACGACCTGCGCTACGGGCTGGAGGACAAGGATCAATTCGCCTGGTTGCGGCGGTATCACGAGGCGGAACTGATGCGCATCGGCCTGCGCGACATTTTGGGTCTG
>JBEKUQ010000677.1:0-3407 GCA_049514835.1 Verrucomicrobiota bacterium
TCTGCTGTTTTATCCGTTGGCCATGAATGTCGTCTTCTTCCACATGAAAACGGCGATTCCGCAGATTCATCCGGAACGCATGGACGCCTTGCTCCGGCAGATTGACCAGGGCAGCATCGGGACCAACCTCAGTCTGCGCCTGCAACCGCTGGTCCACCCCGCGCTCACCGAATTCTTCAGCTTTTGTTACATCCTGTTCTTTCCGTACCTGCTCTTCAGCATGATCTGTTATTTCTGCGGCGACGTGGCGCTGTTGAAGAAATTCGCGATTGGCTTGTTCACGATTTATGGCATTGGCTTCCTCGGCTACTCACTGGTTCCCGCGGCGGGGCCAGGCCTCTCCATGACCAGCCAATTCGCTGTCCCGCTGGACGGCTGGTGGATCACGAAATGGAATGCCGCCATCGTGGCCGCCGGCAGCAACAAAGTGGATGTGTTTCCCAGCCTTCATTGCGCGATCTCCAGCTTCTTGCTTTTCTTTGACCGGCGGCATCGCCCGTGGCGCTTCAAGTTCTACCTTGTTCCCGCCGTGGGCCTTTGGCTCTCCACCATCTATCTGCGATACCATTATTTCATAGACGTGCTCTGCGGGTTTGCGCTCGCGGCCTTTGCGCTCTGGCTCGCCCGGCGCTATCCGCTAAGGCCGGATGGCGACCTGCCGTTGCCAGCGCCCCCTGCGACCCCAACTGCCGATTCCACCACCAAATGAACTACACATTCACATTCCAAGATCCATTGGCGGCCCGCCTCGAATTGAGCGGCGGCAAAGGCTCCAATCTTGCCATCCTGACGCAGCGCGGTTTTCCCGTGCCGCCCGGCTTCATCCTCACTGCGGAAGCTTATCGGGATTTCATCGCCGGGGGTCGCGAGCTTCTGCGTAACGTGAACCAACTGCCATTTCACGACGCGGGACTGCTCCGGGCCGAAAGCGGAAAACTCCGGGACGCACTCGGCCTGCTCTCGCTGCCAGCGGAGGTCATGGAAGAAGTTCGGGATCAACTCAGGCGCTTTCCCGAGCGTCAGGCCTTTTCCGTCCGATCTTCTTCGACCATGGAAGACCTGGCGAGCGCCGCCTTTGCCGGTCAACACGAAACTCATCTCAATTGTTCCGGCGCGGAGCAGATTTTGGAAAAGATCAAGGCGTGCTTCCTGTCCCTGTGGTTCGACCGCGCGATGGCGTATCGGCATCAACAAGGCTTCGATCACGCGCAGGCGGCGATGGCCGTGGTCGTGCAGCAGATGGTTCCATGCGAAGTCGCCGGCGTCGCTTTCAGCATCAATCCAGTCAATGGTGATCTCAACGAGATGGTCGTGGATGCCAACTTCGGTCTCGGCGAATCGGTGGTCAGTGGAGAAGGTGAAGTGGACCACTTTGCCGTTGACCGAGCCACGCGCGTCGTTCGATCGGCGAATATTGCGCGGAAAAGCCGGAAGATCGTTGGCGTTGCCGGCGGCACACAGGAGGTCCGCTTGGACAGCGAAGAAGGCGGCCGCCCTTGCCTGGACGACATGCAATTGGCTCAGTTGACCGATCTGCTCCTTCGTATTGAGGCCAGTTACCGGTTTCCGCAGGACATCGAGTGGGGCTTTGCCGGCGGCCAATTGTTCTTGCTCCAGTCCCGCCCGATCACGACGATTCCGCCGCGTTGGACGGTGGACAGCGGGTTTCACCGCTCGCTCAACCACTCCTTTCGGCTCATGGGATTTCCGCCCTTTAACGGCAAATGGTTTGGCATGCAGGAGCATTACATTTACGGAAATCAAAATGCCGTGGAGCTTTACGGACGGCGCGCGCCCTTCCTGGTGCGGGACATGGGGGAGCTGCGCGCCGCCATTCCGAAGTTGCGCGATGAATTCCGCTGGGTGCAGGAACTGCCGGTCGCATGGGCGCGGGACTTGGATTTCTATCTGATTACGATCGGCAAATTCATGACCGAGCCGCTCGCCGACCAGAGCCTGGCTGGACTCTGGAACTTTGTCCTCGCGGTCAACGAGCACGGCGCCGACTATTTCCTGCCAAACATCGCCATCTCGATCACTCAGAGCACGCTTTACCGGCTGCTCCATCGTCTCCTCCAAATGGGTTTCGGACCGGAATCGGCCAATTCGCTGTTCGACCGGCTCATGGCCTATTGCGAAACCAAGACCGGGACGATCAACAAAGAACTCTTTGAACTTGCCACCATGATCCGCGCCCGCCCGGAGTTGGAGAAAATCGTGAACGAGCGATCCTCCCGCGACATCCTCGAGCAGAAAATGCTGGAGAACTTCCTGGAATTTCAATCCCGGCTGGAGAAATTTCTCCGCGACCACGGGCACCGTGAAGTTGATTTTGACGCCTTCTCGCCAACGTGGATCGAGCTGCCCTGGGTGGTGCTGGACAATGTCCGGTTGATTTTGCAGACCCCGATGGACCAAAATCCCGCCGCCAAGGAGCGGGAGATGAGAATCCGGATGCAGCAGGCGGAATTGGAAATGTTCCAAAAACTTCCGCCTGACCTGCACTTCTTCTTCGCAGAGATTGTTCGGCTGGCCCGCGCTTACACGGGTCTCGACGATCTGGAGCACTATCAAACCACGCGTCTCACCCTGCCCTTGCGCCGCGGCCTGCGGGAATTGGGCGGGCGGCTCGTCCAGCGCGGCGTTTTGCGCGAGCCGATGGACATCTTCTTCGCACATCGCCAACAGATCGGCGAAGCAATTCGCCAGGACAATGACGCCGGATGGAATGAATTCAGTGAAGCAGTCCGCCGGCAAAAAGAAAATTACCTGCGCGACAAGGCGCGAAAACCCGAATGGGTCCTTGGAGAAAGCAAATCCGCGGAACCCCTCTCCGGCGACTGCCTCTCCGGTCTGGCGGGCAGCCCCGGTCAAGCCGAAGGAGAGGTGTTTATGGTTCTCGGTCCGGACGATTTTGCCAGGTTTCCCAAAGGAGCGGTGTTGGTGGCCCGGACGACCAATCCTACTTGGACGCCATTGTTCTACACCGCGGCGGCGGTCGTGACGGAGAGCGGCGGTCCGCTTTCGCACGGGGCGGTTACCGCCCGCGAGATGCGCATTCCGGCGGTGATGTCGGTGAGAGAATCCTTGGGCCGATTGAAGAACGGCCAGCGGGTTCGCGTGGATGGCGTGCAGGGAAAGGTGTACTTGCTTTGAATCCAACCGAGGTGCGAAACGGTGAACAAAATGGACCGCCAAGCAGAGGTGGATTTGGAAACGATGCCCACGGTCGTTCCGGCGCTGGAACGACTCGAAGGCGATTGGAACGACGCGAGGGTGTCGGTGGCTGCGCGTTCCCGTGCTCGCTTCCGACCCCTTGGTGTCCCGGTGTAGTACGTCGAAAGGCTGTCGCTGCCACCGCTGCAAAAAACCGACTTCATTTCCGCACAGGGCAACGCCCCGATGCC
>JBEKUQ010000678.1:0-2876 GCA_049514835.1 Verrucomicrobiota bacterium
CGGAGTAGGCGTCAATGCCCCCCAGCGTATTGTTTTGAAGGACGAACACCAGCGTATCGCCCGCAGTCACATGGCCCAGATCGAGGCTTTGGCCGAGGGCCGAGGAGTGGTTGTCGAGCCCAATAACGCCGGTGGAAACGCCGTTGTCGAGCATCCCAAGCTCGTTGTCGTAGCTTGCGGTGGAACCGGCGAAGTAGGCCATGATGTCACCTGTGGCTGTGGCGGTGAAGGTGTAGGTGACCGGATTTGGAGTGCCGGAAGTTGGATATGGGATAAGATCGTGGGCAGCCACTTTGGCGGCGCCCGCCAGCAGGACCAGTGTGGCGACCCCGGCTCCGAAGGAGTGCGGCCCCAGAATTGGAAGGAAGGATTTGATGTAGTTTTTCATTCGTTTGTACGCGTTAGTGTTTTTTACGATTGACGACTTTCTACAGGGTTAACGACAACTGCACGCCACAATTAGCATGATCTATGCCATGAATTAGATATCCTGACGATCCGGATAGTTACTGCTCGTTTAACTTCTTTGCCATCAGATGGTTAGATGCATTCCGCACACAACGCAAATGTCCCGCGCCATCGGCAGATTAGCAGGCGAAGTGTAAAGCATTCCGACACGAATTGCGCCTCTTTCCTCGATGAGGTCGCGGATTGTTTTGTAGATCAAGAACTTGCGAATGGAGAACAGGCTCCGAATCAATGTGTTAAGTTTTTCGACAAAAACAGGGGCTTCGTGACACTGCGGCGGACGATAAATAGTTGTGTTCGTGAGGCGGTTGGTATTGAATCGTCACCACGATGAACGCGATGGACGCAGGCAAGCAGTGGATCAAACTTCCGTGGTTGGAGTTGCGCAACGACGTGGAGAACGCTTCAGGCCGGGTGGAACTGCCTGCTTGAATGCTTGCTTTGTGGCGCGTCCGCATTCTGTTCAGATTGGACTTTGAGCTTTGAACCCGCGAAGGCCCGTTGCTAATTCCTTGTTTGCCCGGCTGCTGCGTGTCCTGGCCCGGGCCGTCTGCCGTCATCCCAAGTGGTTCGTTTACCCGCAGTTTGCCCTCTTCGGGTTGTGCGTCTATTACACGGCGTTTTCCCCCCGCCATCTGAAGATGGACATGGACCGGGACGATCTGGTCGGATCGGNNNGATCGGACAAGAGTTATCACCGCAGGTTCCTGGAGTACCGGAAGGAATTCCCGGGGGAGGACGAGCTGGCGGTGGTGGTCGAAAGCAACGACCACGAGCGCAACCGCCAGTTTGTCGAGCGGCTGGCCGCCAAACTGGTCTTGGAAACCAATCTGTTCACGGATGTCTTTTACAAGGGCGACCTCAAATCCCTCGGCCCCAAGGCGCTGCTTTTCGTGCCGGACGATGACTTGGTGGAGCTGCGCAACCGGCTGGCTCTTTACCGTCCCTTCCTCCAGCAATTCACGGCCGCCACGAACCTGGATTCGCTCTTCAACCTGATCAACCAGCAGTTTCGCACGGCCAAACGGGAGGAAAACGCCGAGAACAACGCCTTGATCAAAGCCATCCCGGCCTTGCAACGGATCGTGGTGCAGGCCAGCGCCGCCCTCTCCACGCCCGGGACGCCCGTTTCGCCCGGAGTCACCGCGCTTTTTGGCGCCGGCCAGGACGTGGAGGAGTTGGACCGGGCCAGTTACATCACTTTCGCCGACGGCCGCATTTATCTGGTGACGGCGCGGGCGAAAAGCCAGGACCTCAGCGCCAAGGCCGTGCAACGCCTGCGGCAGTTGATGGATGAAACAATCTTCGAGGTGCCCGGCTTGAACGTCGGCCTGACGGGCCAGCCGGTGCTGGACTACGACGAGATGGAGCAGTCCAAACACGACGCGACCCTGGCCGCCATTGTGTCGCTGGTGGTTTCGTCGCTGATTTTCATCACCGCCTACCGCGAGGCCGGGCGTCCGCTCAAGACGGTGCTTTGTCTGGTGATCGGCCTGGGGTACAGCATGGCCTTCACCACCCTGGTGGTCGGCCATTTGAACATTCTCACCATCACTTTCGCCCCCATCCTCATCGGGCTGGCCATTGATTTCGGCATCCATTTCATCACCCGCTACGAGGAGGAAACCGGCCACGGACGGAGCGAAGAGTTGGCGGTGGACAAGGCCATGGTGTTCACCGGCCAAGGGATCATCACCGGGGCCTTGACCACGGCCGGCGCGTTCCTCGCCATGTGGCTGACGGATTTCAAGGGCATCCAGGAAATGGGCGTTATTTCCGGCGGCGGCCTGGCCTTGTGCCTGGTCCCGATGATGACGCTCCTTCCGGTGTTGTTGATGGGCGACCGCCGCGGCCAGACGCGTCCGGCTCCCCCTATCGTCGCGGGGGAGATCAAGCGCGCCCGCATCGAGAACATCTGGCTGCGCCGTCCCTGGTGGGTGATCGCGGCGACGGGGGTGCTCTGCTTGGCGGCGGTCACTCAGTTTGGCAAGGTCTATTTCGACTACAATTTGCTCAACATGCAGAGCAAAGGGCTGGCCTCCGTCGTTTATGAGAAGAAGCTGCTCTATTCCGGCCAATCCATCCTCTACGCGGCGGTGGTGGCCGATTCGATGAAACAGGCCTGCCAATTCGAACAGGCCGCCAAAAAACTCTCTTCCGTGGCCAGCGTGGATGGCGATGACAAGGGCGATTCCATCTATCATATTCTCACCACCGACGCCACGGCCAAACTGGAAACCGTGCGCCAGATCAAAAGCGATGTGGCTCAATTCCATTTTGCCCCGGTGGCTCCCGGCCCGGTGGAACTGAGCGAACTGGGGGCGACCCTTTGGTATACGATGGATTATTTGCTCTGGGCCAGGGATGACGAGGAGACGAAAAAGGCTCATCCCGAACTGGCCGCGCAA
>JBEKUQ010000679.1:0-2794 GCA_049514835.1 Verrucomicrobiota bacterium
GCCGAGAGCATCGCCGCCTTCGCGCGGTGGGCGGCCGCGGCGGCGCGGCATTTCGCAGGCCGGCACATTTTATGGGAAATCTACAACGAACCGAACGGCGGCTTTTGGCGGCCCAAACCCGACGCGGCCGAGTACACCACGATGGCGCTGGCGACGGCCAAAGCGATCCGGGCAGCCGAGCCTTCCGCCAGCATCATCGCGCCGGCCATGTCGGGCTTTGATTGGATTTACATGGAGCATTTTTTGCAGTCGGGGGTGCTGGAGTATCTGGATGGGGTCAGCGTTCATCCTTATCGGCCGCCCAACCGGCCGCCGGAAACCGCGGCGGCGGATTACCAGAGGTTGCGCGAGCTGATTGACCGCTATGCGCCGGAATCCAAGCGCGGGAAGATGGCGATCTTGAGCGGCGAGTGGGGTTATGCGTCGAACACCAAAGGCGTGTCGCTGGAAACCCAGGCGGCTTACGCGGTGCGCCAGCAACTCTGCAATCTGCTCAACGGCATCCCGCTTTCCATTTGGTATGACTGGAAGAACGACGGGCGCGATCCCGCCGACAACGAGCAGAACTTTGGGACGGTGACCGATGATCTGCAACCCAAGCCCGCCTACACGGCGCTGCAGACCATGACGGCCGAGTTGAACGGCTGCCGGCTGGAACGAAGATTGGACGGCACGCCGGAAAGCGATTTTGTGCTGGTGTTTGTCAACGGGGCGGGGGCGCGCAAAGCGGCGGCCTGGACCTTGGCGGAGCCGCACACCGCGCGTCTGACCGCCTTGGGGCCGGAGCTTTCCGTGGAGCTTGGGCCGCGGCCGCGCTACGTGGTGGTGAAGTGATTGTCGCCAGCCAGGAATCCTATATTTCTTGACTTAAAATCATATTGGAGTATGATTAAAGTATGAAAATAACGGTGGAAATTCCCGAAAAAGACCTGAAAGACATCATGCGGTTCTCCGGCGAAAAGAAGAAAGGCCCGGCCATCGTGAAGCTGGTCGCCTCCCAGCTCATGCTCCGACGCCGCCGCGAGCTTTCCGATGAGGTGATGGCCGGGAAATTCCGGGTGGAATTGCCGGACTGGGAGGAATCCCGCCGGCGGGAGCGCGAGGAAAATCCATGGAATGCTTGATTGACACCTGCGTGTGGATTGACCATCTCCGCCCCGGGACGCCGGAAAGAATTCGGCAGGTGACCGATGAGGTCCTCAACCGCCCTGCCGCGGCGGTCTGTGAACCGATCTGGTTTGAGTTGTTGCGCCAGTCGCCGAAGGCGGAGCGAGCGGGGATTGAAAGGCGTTTGCGCACGCTTCCCATGCTGACCACGCCCGCCAGCTTGTGGCGCACGGCGACCGTTCATGGCCAGAAATGCCGGGATGCGGGAGTGCAGGCGGGTTTCGCCGATCTGATTATTGCGACAGTCTGCCGGCATCATGAGGTGGCCCTGGTGACCTTTGACCGGCACTTTCTGCTTTTGGCCGGCGTGATAGGCTTTCAAACCGAGCTGTTGCAACGTCCCGCGTGAACGGCAAGAGAAAGGAACAACCTGGAGAACATCACCCCTCGTCCGCTCAAATCGCATGACGCCATATAGGCCGCCACGATGGCAAGCCGGCGGGGATGAGGTGCGCGAAGACGTAACCACCCTCGGTAACACGCTGCTCAAGGCTGGAATGGAGGGTTTGCTTCCTGAACTTTTTGAAAACATAACCATTCCCCAAGCCGTTTGGGACGAATTGAGTGCTGGACCGAATTGATTCGCTCTGTTTTGCCGCGCCCGTCTTTTTCCATCTGACCCGTTACTTCTTCACTCCAGAATGACGCGGAAAAGCTCAGCCGCCGATGCCGCTCATGGTGCGGGCGGGCTGGACGAAGCCCGGCTCGCCGATGTGATGGCGGGCTTCCTTTTGCCGGACGACGGCCTCCAAGAAACCTCGGATGGCGTCATCGGAGGCGCTGTCGCGCAGCAGGACGCCCAGGTCGTGCTCGACCGCGCTGAACAGACAGGTGCGGATCTTGCCGTCCGCCGTCAGACGCAGGCGGTTGCAGTGGCCGCAAAAAGGTTCGGTGACGGGAGCGATGATGCCGATCTCGCCGGGGCCGCCGTCGAGCTGCCAGCGTTTGGCGGTCTCCGATGGATTGGCGGAGGCCACCGGTTGGAGGGACAGATGCTCCTGGAGGCGCCGGAGCATTTCGGCCCCGGAGACCACCAGTTCCTTGTTCCAGACGCGGCCCGAATCCAGGGGCATGAACTCGATGAATCGCAGGCTCAGTTGCCGGTCGCGGGCGAAAAGGGCCAGCGGCACCAGCTCATGGTCGTTGAGGCCGCGGATGATCACGGCATTGACCTTGACCGG
The DNA here is from genome assembly GCA_049514835.1 of Verrucomicrobiota bacterium. GTDB lineage: Bacteria > Verrucomicrobiota > Verrucomicrobiia > Limisphaerales > Palsa-1400 > JBEKOF01. The sequence continues at coordinate 2,349 of JBEKUQ010000679.1, forward strand.
CTGCAAGCCGGTTTTTTGGGCCAGGGCGATGGCGTCCAGAACAGTGCTCAAGCTGTCGCGGCCGGTAATTTTGGCGAAATTGGCGCGATCCAACGAATCCAGGCTGAAGCTCACACGGCGCAGTCCGGCGTCGCGCAAGGCCCGGCCTTTGAGCAGAAACAGGAAACCGTTGGTCGTCAGGGCCAGGTCGCGCAGACCGGGAAGGCGGGCGATTTTTTGGACCAGGGCCGGAAGTTGGGGCTGGAGGAGCGGTTCCCCGCCCGTCAGGCGCACCTTTTCGATGCCCATCTCGACGGCGATGCGGACGGCCCGCTCGATTTCGTCGAAGAGGAGAGGCGGCGGCTTGGCGCCCCAACGCGCCTGCGCCGGGGCCGCCGCCGGCGGCGGTGCCGGGAGGAAGCGGGCCTGCTGAAAACTGGCGGCGGCGTCGGTCTCCGGCAGGCAGT
>JBEKUQ010000680.1:0-2761 GCA_049514835.1 Verrucomicrobiota bacterium
CGCCATCGCCGAAAAGGTTATCCGCGCTCTTGGGTTCGCCGGAATCTGACCCTGCTGGCCGGTTCCTATCAACAACTCAAAACTTCTTCCCGCTCGCGCCGGGAAGAAGTTCTTCCATCCCTCCATCTCAACCCTATTTGGCGGACCATGTGACCGAAAACGCCGTGCCATCCGGCGACAGCGAAGAAGGCGTGGATCTGCCGCCACTCGGGTCAACCATCGTCAATGAATCGTCCGGCCAAAAGCTGATCGTCTTGGCCACCCCGTCGCTGCCGGTTGATGTGGCCATGCAGTCGCCGAAATAAACCGTGCCAAAATCCGCCAACGGCAAAATCCTGCGCGAGGAGGGCGCTTCCGCCACCCATTCCACCGAGGCCCGCGCCGCCGTCGCCACCGTCGTATAACTGCTTGGAACGACATACGACACATTATGCGTATGATTGATTATCGTGAGCGTGAAAACGCTCTCCGTCTGCGTCTTTCCCCGGCCCACCGGCACCTTGACCCGGCCCGCGTACTGCACTTGCGCGCTGATCGTGTCCCCGGGGTTCGCCGGAAAACCTGTGATCTCGTAGGCCCCGCTCGGATACATCTCAAACCAAACGTAGTTCGCCTGCGCCCGTCCCGTCCAATCCTGCTCCGTCCCGATCTGCTCCACCGTTCCGGTCTCATATCCATCCAGCCCCACCCAGACCGACGAATAGGTCGCGCTCCCTCGAGTCCCCGTCACCGTCGGCACCACCCACGAGCCTTGCACGTCGCTGAAAGCATCGCTCACTCCCGAACCCTCCCGCGGCACCGCGTAGCCGCTCCAGTTTCCGCTGGTGGACTCCCACAGGCGCACCCGCGGCATGGCCGTCTGGCGGCTTTGGCCATCGCCATGGACCTTCCCAAGCTGCGGCCAAGCTGCTCGCCTTCTTCCACCAAGTTCCTGGGGCGTCCTGCCGATACGACTTAAATGACAGAGGACAAATCCTCAATGACCAATTCTCAATAGTTCCGAAACGTTGCCCAACGCAGAGAAGCTCCACGTCGGCAAGGGGGCAGCAAGGGGGCAAGGGGTCAGGCAAGGGGTCAGTCCTAGAAAAGTGACATGTTTCGTCTTTCTCTCTCTGTGCAGATCGCGAATCCCAACGCCCTGCCCCTCCCCTGATGTTCTTTCCGCACAGCAGGGACCACCTCGAGAAGTGCTGCCGTTGTTTCTCATTTTCCATTCCTTATTTTCCATTTTCCATTTCCTTTCAGCCTTTCCTCCGCCATTCTGGTTAGCCTCAAAATCCGTCTCAATTAACCTCTTTAGGCTATGGCTTTCCCCCCGCCCCTTCCAGACAATGGGCGCCTACGAATCACAAGCGCACCATTCCGAACAGGGGTGGAGCCTTGAGGATGAGGCTCAGGGAAAAAACCTCGGTTCGCCCCTTCGCGGAGGCGGTGAAGAAACCTCTTCTTCAACTCCGTCCCAATCCCCAACCCAACCACAAAACCCAATGAATATGAAATTCTCTGCCTCGAAGTCGGGCATCATCGCCAAGGCGGTGGTCGCGGGCGTGTGGCCGTCGCTGGTCGGCTTGGCCGCTTATTCCATTTTCTGGCATTCAAGCCGCGTGCCGGGCCGGATTCGCGAGTGCCTCGGTCCGACCTCTTCTTGACTGGATTGGCCTGGCGCCCGATTCGCGCCGCCAGAGACTTCTTCGCCCGCCGCCCTCCCAACCCCGCTTCATCACCCTCCACCCGCCATCCGAAACCTCAGCCGCCAAAGGCCTTCACTAACCATGCTCTCTCCCTGACGGCTGCAACCCCGGTCGAGCCGCACACGCCGATAAAACCAAACTTCCTGACCAGGAACTCAACGCCTCTCTCCACCCGCCAACCGGCCGCCGCTTCCATCCCCGCTCATTACACCGACCTCTCCCCCGGCGCCCGCCATTTTGGCATCCGCCCTCGCGCTGTTTTCATCGAGTCGGACATCCTGGACAGCTACACAGAAAAAGAGGTTTGCCTCGGGCGCAACGTCGCCGGCATCATCCTGGCCGCCCTCGCCTGCCACGCCGCGGGCGTGCCGGACGACGTGCCCGACGGCTCCATCTTGGTTCGTCTGGTCCGGCGGGACGACGGCTGCCTGGTGCGCCTGGTGCTTCACGTTCGCCGCCTTCGTCGCCGCGGCCTCGACTGCGTCCTCCTCAGCAAGACCGGCGATCGCGAAATTGACTGGGATTTCAATTGACGCCTTTCGCCATCACCCCGCCACCCCATCCCACCGCCCGGCCAGTCCGCGCCCGCGCCTGCCTGAACTGCGCCAGTTCTAAACGGCAGGGGCGGGCAGTCCCCTGCCCGCTCGGCCCTTGGCGGTGGCGTCGGGTTCTATTGTGTTGATTGTGGCGTGTGCTGCAGGATGAGCTTCAGTGTGGCATCACCGCCGTTGAGCGCGGCGTCGAAGCTGGACGTGACTTGGCCCTGACCGTCGGGCAAAGAGAACGTAAAATACCAGGGGCCGGTATAGAGCCCATAGCCTTTGCTCCAAAAGAGACCCTGGCAGGATAGTTGGAGCGTGCCAGGAGCTGGCCCCACCGTCCCGTCTTGCGCCTTCCAAAGTTCAGTGTTCGCGCCGAAGCGGTCCAGGCTGATGGTCGCCGTCCGACTGCCCTGGCAGAGACTCAAGAGCACGCTCGCATTTGGCCTGAAGGATTGTCCTGGAGCCAGTGTCGCAAGCCCGGCCGTGCCTGAAAGGTAATCAATTTCGCCGCTTCCTGGGATTGGATCG
>JBEKUQ010000681.1:0-2523 GCA_049514835.1 Verrucomicrobiota bacterium
CCTGCTGTTTGCGGAGGGGCAGCGGCGCTTCCTGGACTCGATGAATGTCTATGCGCGGCAATTCGTCGTGCAACTGGCGCGGCCGGAAGTGGACTTGATCACCGGCATTCCGCCCTCGGTCAGCATCGAGCAGCGCGTCTCGCGGGGCGGGGGCAAGAGCACCATCGCCACCGTGACGGAGATTTATCATTTCCTGCGCCTGCTCTTTGCCCGGCTGGGCACGCAGTATTGCCCGCGCTGCCGGACGGCGGTCCAGGCGCAAACGCGCGACCAAGTGGCGGCGCGGCTGGCGGCGGAAGTGCGGCAGCGCGGCGAATTGCTGCTGCTCGCCCCCGTGGTGAAAAATCGCAAGGGGTTTCACACCGAGGTCGCCCAATGGGCCGCCCAACACGGCTTTGCCGAGGTGCGCGCGGATGGAAAAATCTATTCCACCGCCGAGGCGTTCCGGCTGGAACGCTTCCGCGAGCACGACGTGGAAATTGTGGTCGGGGCTTTGGACAAGATGCAGCGGCGCACGGCGGCGGGCCGGGAGGCGGCGCGGCGGTTGATCGAACAGGCGCTGGACCTCGGCCACGGCGTGCTGCTGGCCGCAAGTTCCAACCGCCAAACCACCGTCCACTCCACGGAACGTTCCTGCGCCGGCTGCGGCGAGTCGTTCGATTTGCTGGACCCGAAAATGTTCAGTTACAACTCGCCGCGCGGGTGGTGTCCCACCTGCCGCGGTTTTGGCGAGGTTTTCTATTTGCCGGACGTGGACCGGGGCGCGCGGGCCGAAGCCATCGAGGAATCGTGGTTTGACTGGCAGGAAGGAAAACGGGAAAGGTGCGGGGAATGCCAGGGAACACGGCTCAACGCCCGGGCGCGCGCGGTGCGCCTGGAGAACGGCCGCGGGGCGGGCCGGAGGCGGGCGGGCCTGCCGGCCTCGCCGACGATCGTGGACTTTGGCAACGCCACGGTGGAGGGGGCGCTGGCCTGGTTGGGCGGGGCCGGCTTTGAGGGGCGCGCGGCGGAAATCGCGCGCGATATTCTGCCGGAAATAGCCGGGCGGCTGCAGTTTCTGCGCAAGGTGGGCCTGGGTTATCTGCAACTGGGCCGGGGCGCGACCACCCTTTCCGGCGGCGAGGCGCAGCGCATCCGGCTGGCCGCGCAGCTTGACCATCGGCCTGCACGCCGCGGACAACGAGAAGCTGCTGGCCGCGCTGGCGCTGCTCAAGGCGCGGGGCAATTCGTTGCTGGTGGTGGAGCATGACGAGGAAACGATGCGCCGGGCCGATTATATTATTGACCTTGGGCCGGGCGCGGGGGTGAACGGCGGCGGGGTGGTGGCGTGCGGACCGTTGCGGGAATTGCTGAAACACAAGGATTCCGTCACGGCCCGCTGCCTGCGCGCGCGGAGGTCTTTTCCCGCCGCGGGCCGGCGCCGGCCGGTGAACGCGCGGACGCCGCGGCTGTGGCTGCGCGGGGCTAGGGCGAACAATTTAAAGAACCTGGCGGTGGCCTTTCCCCTGCGCCGGTTCATCTGTTTGACTGGAGTGAGCGGGTCGGGCAAGAGCACGCTGCTGCGCGACTGCCTGCTGCCGGCGTTGCGGCGGCAGTTGGGCCGGCGCCATGCTCCGGCCGGCGATTTCGCGCCGGGCCTGGCCGTCTCCGGCGCGGCGGCGGTGCGGGCGGTTTATGAAGTGGATCAATCCCCCATCGGCCGGACGGCGCGGTCGGTGCCGGCGACCTACGCGGGATTCTTCGGCGAAATCCGCCAGTTGTTCGCGCAAACGCCGGAAGCGCGCCTGCGCGGTTATGGGGCGGGCCGGTTTTCGTTCAACAGCCCGCAGGGGCGGTGCCCGGAGTGCCTTGGGGCTGGGCAGATCAAACTGGAGATGAGCTTCATGCCGCCGGCCTTCGTGCCGTGCGCAACCTGCCAGGGCACGCGCTTCAACCCGGAGACGCTGGAAGTGCGGTTGCGGGGCCTGAACATCGCGCAGACGCTCGACTTGACGGTGGCGCAGGCCGGGCAGTTTTTCGCGGCGTTCCCCAGAATCGCGCGCCCGTTGCAGGCGCTGAGCGACACGGGCCTGGATTACATAAAACTGGGCCAGGCCAGCCCGACGCTCAGCGGCGGAGAAGCGCAACGGCTCAAGCTGGTGGCCCATTTGCTGGCCGGGTTCCGCGCGCCGGACGGGGCGGGCGCCCGTCCCGGACCCGGGGCGGCGGAACAGGCCTCCTTCCTCTTCCTGCTGGAGGAGCCGACCATCGGATTGCACATTGCCGACGTGGAGCGGCTGGCGCAGGCCTTGCAGCGGCTGGTGGAGGCGGGCAACACGGTGATCGTGATCGAACACAATCTGGACTTGATCGCCGAGGCGGATTGGATCATTGATCTGGGACCTGGCGGCGGCGACGCGGGAGGGAGGATTGTGGCGCAGGGGCCCCCCGAACGCGTGGCGCGGCTGGCGAGGTCGCGGACCGGAAGATACTTGCGGGGCAGGTTGCGAATAAATGGCCGTGTTCGGGACTGAAACCGTGCCT
>JBEKUQ010000682.1:0-2904 GCA_049514835.1 Verrucomicrobiota bacterium
GTTCGCCCTGGCCTTGCTGAATGGAACCGACGCACGCGGGTTGACATTCACCAACTTCTCCATGCCGTTGCTCATTCTCAACGGGAGCGCCGCGAGCATCAGCAACGGCACGGCGCTGCGGTTGACACCGGCGCAGGTCAACCAGGCCGGGAGCACGTTTCTGCCAGTCGCCCTGTCCTCCGACCTGACCTTCAACAGCTCCTTCCAATTCCTTTTGAGCAACGACGGGGGCGCGGCCGGAGCTGACGGCATGGCCTTCGTCATCCAGGCGGCCGGGTCCGCGGCACTGGGTGGCGCTGGCGCGGGGCTGGGCTACGGCGGCATCACGCCCAGCCTGGCGGTTGATTTTGACACGCACAACAGCAACCACGTTGCCTTCAATACGAACGGAACGATCAATGATGCCATTGCCGTTGCGATTGCCACCCCATTGAACAATTCGAATATTTGGTATGCCTGGGTTGACTACACCGGGGCGAGCGGCCTGTTGGAACTCAGGCTGGCGCAGACCAGCACGCGTCCAGCGACAGCCACGCTTGCGAAGACCAACTTCAATCTCGCGGCGCTGCTGGGCACGAGCAACGTGTTCGTTGGGTTCACCGGCGGGACCGGGTTGGGCTACGACAATCTGGATGTCCTGGCCTGGACGTTCGGCGCTTCACAGGCTTTTCTCCCCCAGAGCATCACCAACTTCCCCGCCATCGGCATTCACGCCACCAGCGACACCGTCATCTTGAGCGCGGCGGCCTCCTCCGGTCTGCCGGTGAGCTTCAGCGTGGCGTCCGGTCCGGGCCTGATCACCAGCGGCAACTCGCTCGCCTTCACCGGGCCGGGCCAGGTTTCCATTGTGGCCTCGCAGGCCGGCAACGCGGATTGGAAACCGGCGGGGTCGTTGACCAACACCTTCCAAGTCAAGAACAACCAGACGATTGCCTTTGCGCCCATTGGCAGCCAGGTCGTCACCAACACCCTGCAACTCAACGCGACAGCTTCCTCGGGACTGCCGGTGACATTCACGCTGTTGTCCGGGCCGGCGATCCTGTCGAATGGAACGAATCTCACTTTCACAGATCACGGCATGGTGTCGGTGAAGGCTGCCCAGGGAGGCGATGCGAACAACTGGCCGGCCACGCCGGTGACAAATTCCTTCCGGGTCAATGCGCTCTATACTCTGACCGTGGTGTCGCCCTTGGGAACATCCATCCCGGGCGCGGGTCCAAACGTGATTGTGGAGGGCACGGTCTTGACGCCGCAAGGGCTGGGCGCTCCAACCATCACGAACGGCGTCGTCACCCAGCATCTGTGCCTGGGCTGGACCATGACAGGGAACGCGCCGTTTTCTGGAAACCTGAGCAGTTTTACGATGACGATGACCAACAACGCGACGCTGACGTGGATCTACACCACCAGCACCTATTTCCACGACGATTTCGAGTCGGGCTTCGGCAATTGGATCCACACCGGCACATGGGGACTTGACACTTCCAGTGCCGTGTCTCCCACCCACTGCGCCAAGTCCAACCCCGGCGGCTATTATACCAACAACACGGACACGGCCATGAGCATGAGCAACGCCATCGGCCTCGCGGGCATGGCGCACCCGGCGCTGCACTTCTGGACCAAGTATGATTTGGAGGAAGACTATGATTATGTCTATGTGGAGGGGAGCACCAATGGCGGCGCGGCCTGGTTCCAGATACCCGGCGGCACTTACACCGGCACGGATCTGGCCTGGACCGAGCAGCAATTCGATCTTTCCACCTGGGGGGCGGCCACCGCTTTCCGGGTGCGGTTCCATATTGTGACAGATGCCTCGGTGGTCAAGGATGGCTGGTATGTGGACGACGTTCACATTGGCAATGCCCCCGATCCTTTGTCGGCCATGCCTGCCACGACCACGGCCAACTCAGTCACACTGAATTGGACGGCCTCCAACATCGGCGATTTTGCCGCGTATCGTATTTACCGTTCCTTGGAATCCGGCCAGCCATGGCAGAACGGAATCCTGGTCGGCACGATCACCGGACAGGACACGACCACGTTTGTGGACACGACCGTGGGGCCCAAGACACATTATTATTATCAGATTGTGGTGGTGAACGTGGGGCAACTCTTCGCCTTCAGCGGCGTCATTCCGGCCACCACCACCATTGGCATGGACTATCCGTTCCTGGACAACTGCGAAGCAGGCGGAGGAGACTGGGTGGCGGATGCGCCGTGGACCTTGACCACTGATGACTACGTTTCTCCCACCCACTCCTGGGAGGATTCGCCCGGGGCCAATTACACCAACGGCATCGCCGGACAATCTCTGACCCTCTCCTCGCCCATGAATTTTCTCGCCGCAGTGAACCCCGTGCTGACCTTTAGCCACAAATATGCGCTGGGCAGCGGGAGCTACGTGAATATTGAAGCCTCCACCAACCAAGGAGCCGGGTGGACACTGCTGGCTTCTTACAGCGGGAGTTCGGCAAGCTGGATCCTGGGGCGGGTGGCTCTGACCAACTATGCCGGCCAGCCGTCCGTGCTGGTGCGCTTCCGGCTGACGAGCAGCCCGGGCAGCACGAATGGCGTCTGGCACATTGACAACATCTCGGCTACAGAAGGATTAACGACGGTCAACCCGGTCACGCTGGATCAAGTTGGGGCCAATTCGATGCGGCTGACCTGGCCGGCCAATACCCAGGGTACTTTCAATTATTACGCCGTTTTCCATGACACCAATGCAGCGGTGGGGATCAATTCTCCCCTGGCGGGAATCGTCACCAACCAGAACACGGCCACGTTCACGGTCACTGGATTGTCCCCCAATACCACTCACTACTTCCGCGTCTATGCGGTCAACTCCTACGGTGGCTACTCGCTGGATGCTCCTGGGCCGGCCACAACGAACACCACCTTGCT
>JBEKUQ010000683.1:0-4284 GCA_049514835.1 Verrucomicrobiota bacterium
GCAGCCTTTCCCGCCGATTGGCCCAGATGTGACTGGGGGAGGCAACGTCAACGGCTACGCTTACGACATTCCGGCGGCAGTGGCATGGGAAACCTTGCCCGTGGACACAACTTACCAAGCCTCTTATTCAGTCACGGCTTCCAGTTGGGCGGGCGGCACCGAAACCCTGACCGTCTCAGGGCTGCCCGGCGGTACAGGTTCCAGCGTAAACATCATGGGCGGCTTCCAGTTGAGCGGATATAGCGGCTCCTGCATCCCGACCAGCGGAGTTTCTTATACCGGGCGCTCGGACAATGAAATCCTGATCACCGGCGAAAGCTCCTCAACGATTCAATACGCACTCGGCTCTAATCCCGGATCGAACGCCTGCACGGGCACGTTGAAATGGCCCGACGTGCGCCAGTTCGATGAGCGGGTGTATCAGGCTGACACGGGAGCTACGCAAGCCGCTACTCCTACGTTCTCGCCCCCCGGCAGCACCTACACTCAGGCCCAATCGGTCACGATCAGCACGACCCTTGGAAGCGTGATCTGCTGGTCAACGAGCACAACGCCCGTGCCGAACGGAAGCACGGGATGCACAGTAGGTACGCTCTACACGGCTCCGGTCCCGATCACGGCGAACAGTACGTTGCAAGCCGTCGCGGGCGGCACAGGCTACACGAACTCGGCCACGGGGAGCGCCATCTACGTCATCAACTACGCCTCGGCACCGACGCCGGGGATTGTCATTCTCGGGCAAGCTACCTATGTGGGACAAGGAGTTTCCAGATGACCAACGCCAAGTTCGCCATCCTGATCGCCACCATCGTTCTCTGCACGGTCCTGATCGCAATCGGTCAGTCCTATGGCGCCCTCTCTTATGGCGTGATCGCGCCCGCGCTCGCCAACTGCCCGGCGGGACAAGCGAACATGACGACGTTCTGCACCGTGGGAACTGCGGCGCCGTACACGATCTACGTCTCGTTCAATGCAGGGGCGTATCAACTGCTCGTTCCGGCCGCGAGCGGCGTTGCCTCGTTCAATGGGCGCACTGGAGCGGTCACGCTTACCGATGCGGACGTGACAGGAACCGGCTTAAAGGTGAGCACCACCGTGACCAGCACGGCAGTCTCAACACCACAATGATGTGCTTAGCCATCTCCGTGGACTTGCGTTCTTTGGCTCGGCAGCAGTTAGCGCCGCAACAGAGGCGTGTTGCGCACCTGCTCGGAGAGGGATGGACTAACTGTCAGATTGCGAATCAACTCAATATTTTGCCAGAGACGGTAAAGGCCCACGTCAGAAGCTTAGCACTTAGGCTTGGCATTCAGGGCGGTGCAGGCGTGCGAAGGCGTGTCGTGATTGCACTCTCTGACAACCGACCGAAGCATCCGTTGCCAGCGCTTCCTCCGAACCTGCGTCGAATCGCTGAGATGCTTGGAAGGGGCCTTACCTTTCCGCAAATGTCCCGAGAAACGGGACGCAGCACGCACGGACTGCGTGTGCGTGCCGTAGAGCTTTATAACCGCACTGGAGTGTGGAGCAGTCTCGAATTGATTGCGCGTTACGACTTGTCACCTGCCGCAAGCTCTGCGGCCTAGAAAAACTGACATGCCAAAGATCAAATACACCGCTGAACAGCGGGAGCGCTGCATCGTGCTTCGCCGGCACACGTTGATGACCTATGCGCAGATTGCTCGAGAAGTAGGTTGCTCCCCAAACTTTGTGCAACTGTCCTGCGCGGACCTGGTCAACCAGGCAAAACTTGAGCACAGCATCAAGGAAAAGATGGAATGTGCGCGCCGCGTCATAGCTCATGAGCGGAAAAATCGGGAAATTGCGCGGCTACTTGCGAATGCGAAACCAGATGGTTCCCACTGCATTGAGAAGGCTTGTCCCTACGAAGCCTTGGTAGACGGTCGCTGCCGCCGACACTTCATTGACTCACGAAGCGACAGTTCGCTGCTGAAGTCCACGATGGTGCTACTTGGCTAAAAGGAAGCCACTTCCATGAACCCGGGATTCTGGCAGATCACCATTGGGCAGGTTGTGACAGCGGTGGCGTTCGTGGTTAGCGCGGTCGGCTTCATCTGGCGCACCGCTGCGCTTTACGGCCAGCAGCGCGCGCAACTAGCGGCACTTACAGAAAAGGTAGGTGATGTCGCAGCAGTGGTGAAGGAGCAGTCTCCAACCCTCGTAGAACTCAAGGTTCTTGCGGCTACGAGCGAGAAACGGCTTGAACTGATTGAGCAGCAACTGCTATTTCGCCGGCACTTGCGGCCGCGGGGCGGAGAACTCGAAGCAGTCTGAGAACGGAGGCCACGTCATGGAAGTTGGAACGCAAGTCGCTGTAGCGGCAATCATTAGCTTCGTTGTGGGCCAACTCAAGAAAGCCTCGTGGTTTCCCTGGCTCACTGCCGAAACGTCAAAACTCAACCGGATTGTTGCGATCGTGCTCTCAGGCTTGGCCAGCGTCGGCGTTCACTTCCAGTGGAGCGCTGGCACGCACTCACTGCTGATCACGGGCCTGTCGCTGGCCACGATTGGCTTGGGCGTATGGCACTGGGCCGTGCAGGCTATCTACACCCATGGCTGGTTCAAGGTGACTGGCGGAGAGACGCTGGCAGCCCTGAAGCAGATTCTCGCGCTCCTTAACGTCGCAGCCAATCCGCCGGCTGGAGCGAAGCCGTGAAGTACAAGCTTGGACGCCTGCCAGTGAAGCCGCACCCGAAGACATTGATGTTCGCGAAGTATGTGCTGCCGGGTGCCGCGAGACTCGCGTCCTTGCCTGGGGCCGCAGCGCGCAAGGTGTACCGCGAATACAAGACGCCGGATGCTGCGAAGCAGATGTTTGGCAACGACAAGTACGGTGACTGTACATGCGCCGCAGCAGCGAACAAGTTCATTCTCGACTCTTGCCACACAGGCAAGGTGATCATCCCGACCACGGATGAGGTTCTGGCACTCTACAGTGCGGTGACGGGATTCAACAAAAACGATTCATCGACCGACCAGGGCGCCGCCATGACTGACGTTTTGGCGTACCTCCAGGCGACTGGAATGACCATCGGCGGCCAAGTTCACAAGATTCTCGGCTGGGCGCAGATTGACATCGCGAACCTCGAGCACCGCCGGCTGGCCTGCCAGATATTTGATGGCACCTACGTTGGCGTGAACCTGCCAGCCAGCGCCCAAGATCAATTTGTCGACGGGCAGGAATGCCACTTCGAGGTTGTGGCGGATAGCCCGAATGATGGCGGTCACTCCATGTTCCGGCCCGGCTACGGCGCGCTCGGCAGCGCCTATGTGACCTGGGCGAACTGGTACGTAAAGGCTTCGGCAGCGTGGGAGCAGGCATTCGTAGACGAAGACTACGCGATCATCACGCCAGAATGGTTTGAGCAGGCGACCCAGAAGACGCCCGGGGGCCTTGACCTTGCCACGCTGCAAGCTGATTTGGAGGCAATTGCAACGCCATGAACACAGTTCTCACGCTTCTCTTGCTCTCTGCGGCAGCCCTGGGGCAAGCCTCGGCGCCGCCCAAAGCCAGCACAGACTTCGTGGCAGACATCCTTTATCCCGCCACCGCTCTGCTCTACTCGGAGGAGGCTGACGGTGGCATGAAAATGCGCTGCACCGCTACCTCGATCCAGAAGACTGCAACCGGATACGTCTTTGTCACCGCTGCGCACTGTGGCTGCAAGGACAATGAAGACAAGAAGACAGTTAGCCCGGAGAAAGCATTCTTCTATCTGACTGCCGACCAGAAAGGGCAAAAGAAATTTGACAAGGCAGAAGTTGTCGGATGCGGCTACCGACATCGCGGCGACGATTTCATGTTGCTGCAGTTAGTCAGCGATGAAACTTGGCCCACAGTTCCACTCGGGGATGATCCCGTGGTGCTTGATCAGATTGTGAATGTAGCCTCTCCCCTTGGGCTTGGCAAGCAAGTATTCAGCGGCGCCGTCAGCTCCTCGGCAGTGGACCGTCCTGTGATCGATGGAGACATAAATTGGACTGGCGCAGTGCTTCTGCAAATGTTTGGAGTGAACGGTGGCTCGAGCGGATCAAGCGTTGTGTGCCTTCGCCAGAAAGCTATTTGTGCATTCGTTGTGGGTTCGATTCAGGACACGACAATGACTGCAATGCCGGTATCTAGGCTGAAGAAACTACGTGCCGGCTTGGCCGATGGCACATACAAGTACTGGGTCAAGGATCCCGACGCGCCCGCACCTACCGAAGAAAAGGTCACGAAATGAACAAGGGACCACTGGACCGCTATCTCAACTCCGCGATTCTCAC
>JBEKUQ010000684.1:0-11098 GCA_049514835.1 Verrucomicrobiota bacterium
AGGGATGGCAGGGATGGGGAGTTTTTTAACCGCAGAGAGCGCAGAGAGCGCAGAGAGTCAAGCAAAGGGAATTGCACCACGGATGGACGCGGATGGATACGGATGGGGGCTATCAATTGTAGGATTGAACGGGTTTAAACAGCCGCAAAAAGTCGGAAAAAGGCGCAAAACTTTTGGACAGGATGGGGAAATGCTAAATTATAAAGGATAAATTATAAATGATAAATGCAGAAGCCAGGACGCCAAGGGGGGAGAAGTTCTTTGGGGTGCGGACTGGTCGCGGCAGGAGCGCGACGGCGACGGCGGGAGCGGTGGAAAGCGCGAAGGGGAAAAGATTGACATCGGGATTAATCGTGGCCTTGGCGATGCGGAAATGGCCGTGGCGTTGACCGGCGGTTGAGGGGTTGAATTTCGCGGCAGGACCGACGGGGGATACGACAACCGCATTAACAGACCCCTTTTCGGAACCCCAAAACGCTTGACCATGAACCTGCTTTCTGCTATAAACACGTGAAGTACCGAGCCAGATGAAGGCCAGCAACGACCTCCTCATGCCTGGTTTCCCTCAATTTAATTTGACAGAAATGCAATGAAAGCTCAGCTCCCAAGGTTGCAGCTTTAGTTCATTGGATGACAATTTTATGAACATGAACCATTTTGAGAACATTCTCCAGACAATGGGAGCCGAATCCTGCAAACCTCTGTCTGAGTCTGCCTTTTGGTCGTTCTGGAAAGCAGAATTTCACACTCCCATCCAAACTGTCGCAGGCTGCTTCCTCAGCCTCAAGCATGATTGCCCGCTCAAGGAGGCGACTCCCGCGAACTTGGACCAGTGGTACAAACTGGGTTCACCCAATGGCTACGATGTCGTTGTGACACCAGGTAGCGATTTGGCGAGAAACCTAGCTCAGACATCTGCCCAGTTCAGAGCGAAACGGGCACTCATTTCCAAAGACCTGGTTAGCAGCTCCTTATTCCGAAATCTCGAGTTTAATCAAGTTGACGCAGAGCCCCACTTTATTGACCCTGACTTGGAGTCTCTGAAAGATGGGATCATTCGCCACAACGCTTTGAAGTCTTTGCAGAAATGGTTTGTCGGCGGTTGGGATCAGAAACAGAGCCACCTGTGCATCATTGTGGCTGAGGGAGGTTTGGGCAAGACTACCATTGCTCGACACTTGACCAATGCTTTGCAGAAGAGCCGTCAGCCAATTATTCCCTTGCTTATTGAGTCCGAGCAGTGGCGGCTGCGCCTTCAATCGAAAATCGAGCTTAACAGTATTTGGGACATCGCTATAAATAGCTGCCTCAAGCAGCCCGGCCGCTTTCTTTCCAACAGCACCCTGTTTGAAACCCTGGTCCGCGAGGGACTCCTTTTCATCATCTTTGACGGCTTTGATGAGCTATGTCTGCACCCCCAGTTCTCCGAGCACCCCTCGGAGGTGATCAACCAATTCATTGAGGAGCTCGGCGGAGAGGAAACAGGCTACAATGCTCGCATCCTGCTTACCACGCGTGAGAATTATTGGGCCTCCCTGAAAGATACCATGCCCTTGGACAAGATCGACGCCTTCCGATTGCTGGGTTTTAGTAATGAGCAGAGGCAGGAATACTTCAACATTCGCCTCCAAGACCCTGGTAAGCGCGACAATGCGCGCATCTTAGCCTCTCAGATTGGAGGAGCTCTTTATCCCTCCCTTTCCCGCGAGGCCCAGAACGCGGACCGCCTCTCAGGCACGCCTTTCGTGCTGGATCTCGTTTCCCAGGCTGTCGAGATGGAGGATTCCATCGAGTTCAACCCCTACCCACCCGATCCTCTTAATTCAATTCTCACGTCAATCTGCCGCAGGGAGAACAAGCGTCAGACCTTGGACATTGAGCCCGAGAAGCAGATGAGCACGTTTGAGGAACTCTTCCGTGAGGTCGAGGGCGCAATCAGCCCGCAGATCCTCGGCGAATACGTTCAGGTGATCTGTAACACCAGCGATCCCGGCGTGCTCTTGCGTTTCCAAAACCATTTTTTCCTGCGCCGCGACTCAAAAGATTCCCTCCTTCCGAGATACGACGTGCTCAGAACCTATTTCATCGCTCGTTTCCTCTCGAAGGGTTTGGTTGAGAAGAACACCGCCATACTAGCAAAATCTCTTGCCTCATTGTCTGGAAGTGCACCCCACGTGTTCGACTGGGTCGCCCACCAGCTATCTAAACATCCGCCAGAACGGGTCCAGGAGGCTTTCGGCCACGCATCTAGGCTCCTCGCCGACCCTATTAACCAGAAACTCTGGAAGCGAGCCGGCTTGGCCTTGTCTAATTTGGCTTTAAGGCTCCTCCAGACTAACGACCTCTCGAAGGCCGAACGCACCATCGCGCTCCGGCGTCTGCTTTCTCCTGACAGCACGAGTAGTAAACTTATCGATTTCGCTTACTTCTCTGGGGCGTTCAGAGCCTACGATTTCAGTTCTTGGACCTTTTCCAGTTGTCACTTCTCCGGGGTTCAATTCCGCAATTGCTCATTCGCCGATGGCACCACATTCGCCTACTGCACATTTGAAGGAGACCTCGCTTTCGATGGCTGCAACGACCCGCAGTCCATCACTTTTGCTTCGAGCTGCACCTTCTCCAAAGAAGCCGAACTTCAGGCATCCCAACTTAGAGGGCAGCCTCCCAGGGCTGAGCTTCTTCAGACTTTTGCCACAATCATTCTGGAGAAAGCCCTCCGCAAGTTCCGCGGTGCCTTCGGGTTCCAATCCATCAAGCACATAAACCGCCTCAGCGGCCTTCCACGTAACAACCCTTTTTCTCACGCTATCTGGGACGCCCTTATTTCAGAGGGTATTGTCGAGAAACATAAGATAGCTAACGTAACCGAAGGCGGCTTGAACATCGTGGCCGACCAAGTTGTCAGACGCGAGATCATGATGCTTTTCGATAACGACACCATTGGGCCGCGCCTGACCCGCGTCCTATCCAGAGTCATGAACCAATAGCGCCGTCCGAAACGTCCCGACGAAGGAATCCGACTTCGAGAAAGTTTGGGCAGAAACGATAACTGAACGAGCAACACATGAAGCGCGTGACGATTGCAATTGCCTCACCCGGCGATGTTCAAGAGGAGCGGGAGGCTGTTAGGCGGGTTTTCACCAGTTGGAATGATACCAACGAACACGCCACTCTTCATCCCAAGATGTGGGAATTTGCAGTCCCTGAGCTCGGTAAGCATCCGCAAGACATCCTGAATCAAAAGATAATCGATAGCAGTGATCTCCTGATTGCCATATTTTGGTCGAAGCTGGGAACTCCCACTCGAACGGCTCCCTCCGGAACAGTTGAGGAAATTTTTAAGTTTATTGAAAAAAAGGGCGCGCAACGTGTAATGCTCTACTTCTGTAAACGCAGTCTTCCGAATGATATTGATCCAGCGGAATTAATGAGGCTTAACGACTTTAAAGCGAAGATGAGGACCGCTGGATTGTTCCATGAATATATAACTGTGGAAGAATTTGAGAGGGATTTATATCCTCATTTGGATGTAAAGGTTGAGGAGGTCCTCACGAACCAAATAGTTCTACCAGTAGAGTCATTGGCTGAACAAAGGAACGAATTGCGAGGTGTGCATCCCGATCCGCAGCTTCGCACCCACATCGAATTTGGAACGACACTTGATTCCATCGCAGAAGGGTTGGCGGCAAGAACGAGTGCTTTCCAAGCAATTGGAGGCAGCGGTGATGGCACCAATAAGTATTACCGGCTCGGCGCGCACGTGTATAGCAGTGCAGCCATGTGCCTCGACCGGTTTCTCACTTTCTCCTCAGCGGGGATTTCAGTACAGAATATCGTTGTTCTGGAAAAGATTTCCTCCCGCCTTAAACGTCTAGCCTCGCAAATCCCCGATCCTGATGCCGATTTCCGAAAGTACTGGAATGATGGAAGTGAGATCGCTCAAGATCTCTTAGCGCAGGTTTCACACATGCAAAGAAATAGTCGGTGACCAGAGAAGGGGGCAAACCGTAGCTTGGTCCATTGGCTTTCGTTTGTTTGATCATTTCCATGGGTGATGGTTGGGGCCAACGTTCTTCCGGCTGCGTTGGTTCAGGCGGCTGGCGGTATGTTGGATCGTCTGGGTGGGCGGCCCCTCACCCTGGCCCTCTCCCGCGGGGAGAGGGAAGAGCAATCGGCTGCCGTTGGTTTTCGGATCGTGGGCTGGCAAATGCAGGCGAGGGTTGGCCAAGATTTCAGTTTCAGGATTGGGGATGCCCCTCACCCTGGCCCTCTCCCGAAGGGAGAGGGAAGAGGGATCGGGGGTCGTGAGTTGGCGGGTGGTTGGGTGGGAATGCAGGTGAAGGTTTTTCAGGATTGGAGAAGGGGGGATTGGATTGCGGATTGCGGATTGCGGAGAGAAAGAAGAGCTTCCAATGCAAGGTGGCCAGGACGTAACGCGGCAAAGCCATGCTTAATGATGAATTACAAATCATAAATGCTAAATGAAGAATAGCCGCAAAAAGGCGCAAAAGACGCAAGATTTGAACCACGGATCGCAGGGATGGCAGGGATGGGGAGTTTTTTTAACCGCAGAGAGCGCAGAGAGCGCAGAGAGTCAACCAAAGAGTATTGCACCACGGATGGACGCGGATGGACACGGATAGAGACGAGCCTGCAGGATTGAAAAGGTTTAAACAGCCGCGAAAAGGCGCAAAACTTTTGGACAGGATGGGGAATGGATGAAGAATGGATTCGATGTCCACCAAAGTTCCAGCCACGGCGGAAGCCCAGCGGCCTGCGGACAAGCAATGATTCGAGGCCTTTGTGCGGGGGCGATTATGCGGAAAAAGTGTCAATAGTGAGGACTGAGACTTGCCCTTGCCCGGGCTTCCCGAACCGCCAACGCCGGTTTAGGCAGGCCCATAAGAATTCTCACGCAGAGTCGCGGAGAGCGCAGAGAAATGGAAAGCCATTGGCGGCCGGGATGTTTTCATGGTCAAAATTTCATGTATCTTTGGCGAGGCATTATCTTGGAGAAAGCTCCGGTCTGCCCCTTTTGCCACGGGCGACGTGGTCTGAGGCCATTGCGGAGCCGCTTAGATTCATCTATAACCCAATTTAGAGGATGTTAGATTCTTGATTTGAAAATCTCGTTGGATTATCTCTCGGATTTTCGTTTGCCTTTCTCTGCGCGCTCCGCGACTCTGCGCGAGACTTTGTGGATCATGGAGACGGATAACTGACCCGCCGTTCTTCAGAGGCGTTGGTCAATGGGAACGTAGTGGGCGGCGACGGGGCCGATATATATTTGACGAGGACGGCAGATGCGCTTGTGGGGTTGGTCGAGGATTTCCTTGAAGTTGGCGATCCAGCCGGGCATGCGGCCGATGGCGAACATGACGGTGAACATTTCGGTGGGAATGCCGATAGCGCGCATGATGATGCCGCTGTAAAAATCCACGTTGGGATAGAGTTTTCGCTCAACGAAATAGGAATCGTTCAGGGCGGCGGATTCGAGTTTTTTGGCGATGTCCAGCAAGGGGTCCTCGCGGTGGAGGGAGCGAAGGAGCTGGTCACAGGATTCCTTGATGATCTTGGCGCGGGGATCGTAATGTTTGTAAACGCGGTGGCCGAATCCCATGAGGCGTTTGCCGCTGTTCTTGTCCTTGGCGGCGGCGATAAAGACATGGCCATCGTCGCCGGAGTCGTGGATCTGTTGCAGCATGGAGATGACGGCCTGGTTGGCCCCGCCGTGCAAGGGGCCCCACAGGGCGCAAACGCCGGCGGCGGCGCTGGCGAAAAGATTGGCCTCGCAGGAGGCCACCATGCGCACGGTGGAAGTCGAACAATTCTGCTCGTGGTCGGCATGAAGCAGGAAGATCAGGTCCAGCGCCCGCACCACTTCGGGCTTTAAATCGTAGTCTTGATACGGATTGGAGAACATCATGTGGAGGAAATTGGCGGTGTATTTGTAGTCGGGCTTGGCATAGATGAAGGGCAGCCCGCGGGATTTGCGGTAGGAAAAGGCGGCGATGGTGCGGACCTGGGAAATCAGGCGCGCGGACTGCTCGGCGAACTGCTGGGAGTTCGGCAGTCCGTTCCAGCCGGGATAAAAGCAACCGGTGGCGTTGATCATGGCGGAGAGGATGGCCATGGGGTGGGAACTGGGAGGAAAGCCCTCGAAATGGTGCTTCATGTTCTCATGCAGGTTTTCGTTCTGCGTGAGCAGGTCGGAGAATCCCTTCAATTCCTCGTGGGTGGGCAGTTTTCCGTTGATGATCAGATAGGCGGTTTCGACAAAGCTCGACTTGACGGCCAGTTCCTCGATGGGGATGCCCCGGTAACGCAGGATGCCCTTCTCGCCGTCAATGAAGGTGATGGCGCTTTTGCAGGCGCCGGTGTTGGCGTAGCCGTCATCGAGGGTGATGTAACCGGTGGTGTCGCGCAGGCTGGAAATATCCACGGCTCTTTCGCCTTCAGCGCCGGTCACGGTGGGCAGTTGATAAACTTTGCCGTCCAATTGCAATGTTGCTTTACTGTTCATAAGGTCGCCCTTGTATTTAATCTGACATTTCCCATTTGGTTTCTAGCCCACGACCGGCGTGGGCCTTTTTCGTGATTTTCTTCCGACTCCACAGATTCGCAAGTCCTTTTTCCAGTCCGTTCCCGGTTTTTCTCTGGCACCGGGGGTGTGCCGATGCCGCTTGTCCTCCCAAGGCCATTCTCTTCCAGATGAGAAGACATCCGATGCGGCGTGGTGGCGCACAGGGGAGAATTCTTCCATTCGAGCCTGAGTGGTTTTGCAGGCAGTGCTTATCCGCCGATTGAGAGAAAAAGGCAGTTGCCCGCAGATAACGGGGCCGATGCACGCAGATGGAGAATCTGGGAACGGGAGAGGGCGGGGAGAGGAGTTTTTACCGCGGATTGCACGGATTGCACGGATTGCGGAGATTATGCAGAAGAAGTGTCAATGGTGAGGACGGACACGGACCGACACTGACCTGACACTGACCTGACACGGACCGATACTGACCCGATGAAGAGGCGACAGAATCAGGGCGGGACAGAATCAGGAGTCAGAATTGCGGAGCGTACGGCGGAGGGGGGATTGGATTGCGGATTGCGGATTGCGGATTTGCGGAGGCCCCATCCACGCGCTGGCTGGCGGGTCGGACGGCGGGCGGTGCAGGCGCGCCGGCGCGCTTCAAACGAATGATGAGGTTGGTGAGTTTGACGGGCCAGACGACCGGCTCCGGCGTCAACGGCGCAGGCAGATAATCGTCCGCCCGGATTCGCAGCCAGACTTTTTGGCCTGTTGTCCACGGCGTCTTATCCTGGAACTCCCGATTTTCGCCGAACCGCCCGCCAAAATAGGAGTAATAGTACTTATTGGACTGAAAGGCGCCATAGTCTCCAGGCTGATGAGCATCGGCCACACTCCACTCCAGGGCGAACTCCGGGATGGGCTTGCCGGTTTGGTCGTCCACGACTTGCCCGGCTACTCCAACTCTTGCCGCCAGCCCGTCGGTATCTTCCGGCAGCCCCAGCACGCGGCCGGTGGTTACGTCGGCAAATTTGCCGAAGTACTTTTCCAGAGCACGTCCCAATGGCGCGAGGCATCGGGACAAAATGAGACCGCCGCCGAAGCCATTATTGATGTCCATAACAGTGGTCACCACAAAATAGCCGGGCGTTTGCGCAACGGCGGTGACGGGCCTGTGATAGACATTGAGCTTGCCTTGTTGATACCGAGCCTTGTCCGCCGCGGGGAGGAAGAACAACCGCAGAGACGGATGAGTCGGGAGCATGGGCCCATCGGGAAGCTGATATTTGGCGAGCCAGATGTTGAGGTTTGTGAAATCAAGGCGAAAGAGCGGGTCAATAACCAAGTCTTGTGACTCCACGTCTGAACCTTTCATCGCGCCTGGCTTGAGAGTCAACTCGCAGGTCCAGTCATCGGGGAGGATGTTGCGGATTTCCGCGAGGATGGTTTCCGGCGTTTTCGGAGATCGCGCCGGCGAGGCGTCGGATTGCGGATTGGCGGACGGGTCGTCTCCGCGCAGGCTGACGGGTTGGACGGCTTGTTTGGGGGCCAAACCAAAACGGAATTCGACTTGGATTGGATTGCTGACAGCACGGATGGTCTGGCCGTGATGCGGTTGCTCGCGCCGGGCCACAAGGGCGAACCGGATTTTGTGTGTGCCAGCCGCGGTGGGAAACTGACTGGGAACCTTGCCCCAGGAACTGATGGGGAAGACGGCGAGGTTGTCAACCTGCCGGCCCGGGGCGAGTGGTTGGAAGGGACCGTAGTATTTGTCGGACCACGCATACCAAACGCCGTCCATCTCCAGTTCGCCAAGCTCTTCGGATTCAGGAACGGAAAGGACCTCGCCGCCAAGATTGCGCACGCTGAACCGGAAGCCCGGGGAGTCGCTGGCGAGATACCACACCGGTTTGTCAGATTGCAAGCGCATGGAAAATCCTTCCACCGGTTCGCCCCAGCCCGGTTCGGCGGCATCGGCCATCCGGTCGGACACGCCGGCTGGGTGAGGCAGCATCTCGCCGCCCTGCCTGGCGTCAACCAGCACGCCATCTTCCACGACCAGTTCGACGGGGCCTTGGAAAAAGACCTGTGCCGGCGGGCCGACATAGCTTGGCGTGACGACCCAGCCATATTCACAGCGTTCGGCCTTGAGGGTCCAACCGTCAAAAGAGGTCCATCCTTTGAACAGACCCAGAATCAACCGAGTGAAGTCCTCCGCTTCGCTGGCCGTCGCAATCTTGAGCTTCAATGCTGTCAATAACGTCGTGAGTTTTGGGTTGCGCCAGCAATATCCCGGCTGGGAGGAGACCGAAGCAGCCAGAGCAGCCGGGGGCAGGGTGCGGGGCACACCGCGCCACGCCGCAATGGCGGAAGCGAGATCCGTTTCCTCACCGGAGGGAGCGGCCAGGATTTCAACCGCCGATTCCTGGTTCCCGGTCTGCCGCCGCACGGGGCGCAGGGTATAACCGGGCATGTATTTGCCGGCCAACGCGGCGCGCCAGCCCGCGCCGGGCGCGACGTCAATCTGGACGGGATTGCTGACGGCGCGCACCGGGCCGCCTGGCGCGAACATGGCCATGGCGATGACGGCCAGCCTTATGGTGTGTTTGCCGGGCGGCAGCTTCAGCGGCTCAGGGTGAAAATCATCGGGAACGAAGAACCCTCCTCCACCGAATTTGGCCGTGCCAACCTCGTTGGAATGGGCGGTCCGCCAGTCAGCATTAAGCAGGAGCGGCAGATTGGTCCAGGGATGACCTGATTCAAAATCCAGCAGGACACCGCCCACTTCCACATACCCCCCGTTGGTGCCGACTGGGCTTCGTTGGCCATCGGTGACGTACCAGCGGCCATCCACCTCCAATTGCCAAGGATATGAATTAGTCATGGATCGAAACGGCAGCGCCTGACCGTTTCGGTTCCCGATGTCAACCAGCAATCTTGGGGTCGCGTCGCCTGGATTGGCTGGAGTTGGCGTGTGCAAGCGAACTTGGAAGCCTTCGACCGGCTCACCCCAATCCGACGGCGGATTACGGATTGCGGACCCGCCTTCGCCTGGCTTCGGCGCGGCAAGTTGCGGATTTGCGGAGGCGGCGCTTGAGGGGTGGTGAAGGAGGGAGATGAAGATGAGGGCCACCAAGGCCGCCACCAATGCGCCACCGGCGCGGCGGCGGGAGGGGAGGCTGGCGACGGCCGGAGCGCCGGTGAGACGGCGGATGCGGTCGAGCAGGGAGGCGCCGTCGGCGCCCAGGGCCAGGGAGGGACGGGCGGGGCGGAGTTGTTCGAGGGCGGCCAGGGCGCGGGCGTAAAGCAAAGGATCGCCGCAGATTTTTATGGCGATTTCGTCGCAGCAGATTTCGCGTTCGGCGCGGACGGCGCTGGAAATCCACCAGACGGCGGGATGGTAGAAGAGGAGGGTTTCGAGAGCGTTTTGGAGGAGGTTGACGAGGTAATCGTGGCGGCGGATGTGGGCGAGTTCGTGGGCAAGAATGGTCTCCAGTTGGGCGGGGGACAGGCCGGCCAGGGCGGCGGCGGGCAGCAGGATGACAGGGCGCAGCCAGCCGGCGACGGTGGGGACTTCGACTAAAACAGACTTGACAAGGCGAACGGGGCGGCTGATGCGCAGGGCGGCCTTGAGGCGTTCGAGGCGTTCGAGCCAGGGCGCGCCGGGGGGCTGGTGGCCACGGCGTTTGAGGCGGGCGACGTAGAGGGAACCGAAGAGGAGGCGAAGGGAAAGGGCGGAGACGCCGAGGAGCCAGGCGAAGACGAGGAGGGGGAGGAGGCGCTCGGGATGGAGGGAGGGGGAGGGATCAGGAGCGGGAGACGGTGGCGCGGAGGAAGGGGGATTAAGATTAAGATTATGATTAAGAGTAGAATGTTTGACAACAGCAGGGGGATAGGACGGATAGGACGGATTTAAGGGTGGGCCGCTGGCTGAAAAGGCGACCGTGATGGGGCGCGCGGTTCGCAGGGAGGCGAAGGTGATCAAAGGGGCGGCGAGCATGAGGAGAAGGGCGAGGCAGCCTGTCAAGTAGCGGGTGTTGGCGGAGCGTCTGGGCCAGGCGGTCTGGACGGCGGCGAACAGGCCGGCAATGAGGGCGCCCTGCCAGAGGAAATGCAACAGGGTCCAGCCGAGCCGGTGAACCAGCGGATGGGCGGACCATTGGAGGAGTTGATTCATGGGCGGCCTTTCTCCATGTTGTCGAGGAGTTGGCGGATTTCGGCGAGTTCGGCAGGGGAGGCTTTTTTGGCGGAAAGGGCCTGGAGGACGAGGCGGTGGGCGGAGCCGTTGAAGAGGCGGACCAGGAGGTCGCCGACGAAGCGGCGCTGGGCGTCGCTCTGGGCGAGGGCGGCGTGGTAGATGTGGGTTTTGCGGGTTTCGTCGCGGGTGACCAATCCTTTTTCGGCCATGATTTGGAGCATTTTCAGGACGGTGGTGTAGCCAGTCTGGCGGGTGCGGCTGAATTCGGAATGGACTTCGCGGACGGTGCGGGGGCCGTGGCGCCAGAGGACGGCGAGGATGGCGAGTTCGCCGTCGGTGGGTTTGGGGAGGGAGCGTTTGGGCATGGTGGAATGTTG
>JBEKUQ010000685.1:0-3821 GCA_049514835.1 Verrucomicrobiota bacterium
TACCCATCACCGGCACAGGAGCCGCGCCAGCCTCCTCCTCCGCCGGGGAGTTGCTGACCCCCGCCGGCGCCGCCCAAGTTCTTAATGTCAGCGAGAACGACGTCCTCAGCGCCCTGGCCGACGGCTCGCTCAAAGGCAAGAAAATCGGCGCTTCCTGGCGCATCACCCGCGCCGCCCTCGACGATTTCCTGAAGAGCTGACCCAGTCGCAATCGTAATCTTAACCCTCAGGTTCCGTGCTCATTTCATTTTGCATTTTGCATTTTGCATTATGCATTTCCCCCGCCCCATGAGCGACGCCACAGCCCAAAAAAAATTCTCCTGCCCCTCCTGCGGCGGCGAGGCGCAATGGAATCCCGCCAAGAAGGCCATCATCTGTCCCTTCTGCGGCACCGTCTCGCCGGCCCAGGCCGAAATCAACGCCGCCGGAAAGGAAGTCATTGTCGAACACGATCTCGTCGCCGCCCTGCGCGGCATCCCCGACGACCAGCGCGGCTGGCAGGCCGAAAAAATCTCCGTCAAATGCCAGAGTTGCCAGGCCATTTCCGTCTTCGATCCCGCCCACGTCGGCCAGCGCTGCGATTTTTGCGGCTCCTCCGCCCTTGTTCCCTACGAGGAAATCAAGGCCGCCTTCCGTCCGGAGAGCCTCCTGCCCATGAAGCTCGCCGAGGACCAGGTGCGCGACTCCATCCGCCGCTGGTATGGCACCCGCTGGTTCGCGCCCAACCGCCTCAAGGACGCCGCCCTGACCGACACCGCCAAGGGCCTCTACATCCCCTATTGGACCTTCGACGCCCAGGTCCACGCCGACTGGACCGCGGAGAGCGGCTATTATTACTACGAAACCGAGACTTATCGCGACGCCAACGGCAACCTCCAGACGCGTCAAGTACAGAAAGTCCGCTGGGTCCCCAGCTCCGGGTCCGTGGACCATTTCTTCAAGGATGAACTGGAGCCGGCCTCCCGCGGCGTCCACCCGGAAATGCTGCGCCGCATCGAGCCGTTCCCGACCAAGGAGCTGTCCGCTTACAACGCCGCCTTCCTTTCCGGCTGGGTGGTGGAACGCTATCAGATTGACCTCGTCACCGCCGCCCAGGAAGCCCGCCAAGACATGGATGCCGAAATGGAGCGCCTTTGTTCCGCGCAAGTCCCCGGCGACACGCAGCGCAACCTGCAAGTCGAGACCGATTACAGCGGCCAGACCTTCAAGCACATTCTGGTGCCCATCTGGCTGCTCACCTACGATTACCGCACCGATCATTACCAAGTGGTCGTCAACGGCTACACCGGGACCATGGCCGGCAAATACCCGTTGAGCTGGATCAAGATCACCTTCGCCGTTCTGGGAGGTCTGGCTGTTCTGGGCGGCCTGGCCCTTCTCTTCGCCCACCACTGACCTGGCGCGGCCAGCCGCAACCAAAAGGAATTGAACCGCAAAGAACGCAAAGATCACAAAGAAGAAACGTCACAAGCTCTTCTCTTTGAGTTCTTTGTGTTCTTTGCGGTAAAAACCTTCTTGGAATTGCGTGATTTCTTACTACTGCACCACAATGTTCGCAAAGAACATTTCAAATGAAGGCGATGTCAAAAAAATCTCAAAACAGGTTCGGTTGTTTCCCGGACGGAGTTTTTTCCTCCGCATTTTCCGGTTTCCGTCCGAGGCGCTCGAGAAAGTCTTTCTCCCTGATTATTTGCACGCCAAGCTCCGTGGCTTTCTCCAGCTTTGAACCGGGCTCTTCGCCGGCGACCAGGAAATCCGTGTTCTTGCTCACAGAACCGACAACACTCCCGCCGCGCGCGCGAATCTCCTCTGCGGCTTTATCCCGCGTCATGGATGTTAACGAGCCTGTAAGGACAAAAGTCTTTCCAGCAAAGGGCAAATCCGCAGACCCCATCCCCCTGCGGCCCTGTTGAGCATCTCCCGCTGGATTAATCCCCAACTTTCGCAGCCGCGAAAGCAGATGGCGCCCGGTTTCGGAGCGAAAGTATTCCACGATGTTCCTGGCGACTTTCGGTCCCACGACCGACAGAAACTCAGGCGCCGCTTGACTCTGTTTCTCCTGCACGCGTCTGGCCCATTTTTCGTTTCGTTTGGCAACGCCCTGTTCTTCCAACTTCTCCCCCAAAGTCAGAATCTCCTTCTTTAAGCTTTCGAACTGCAGTTTTCGTTCCGATTTTTCCGCCTCATTTCCGGGTGGGTTCTTTCGGTTGTAAGGCGAGACGGCAGCCAGGTCGTCGTACAGGGCGCCCAATCGGGCCATGCCATCCAAGGAAGGGGAGGCGGCAACCTCCTCCAAATCCTTGTGAAATTTTGCGACCTCGTAAGTGATCGTTTCGCCGGCTTCCTCAATCCCCAGAGCGAGAAGCCACCGTGCCAGGGAAAGCGATCTGGCGCGCTGCACGGCGTCGCAGACCTTTTTCGCGTTTTTCTCGCCAAAGGTGCGGGGTTCTTCCTTCGTGCCGAGATTCAATGCACCCAGTTGTTCCACCGTGACCTCAAACAAATCGAGCCATTCTTTGATGAGGCCGCTCTCAATCAGTTTTTCAGCAACGACACTGCCGATGCCCTCGATGTCGAGGGCTTTCCGTTGGGCCATGAACTGAACCCTTCGGACGCTTTGCGCCGGGCAGCCGGCCACGTTTTGGCACCGCCAGGCCACAAAGTCAGGATCACGGACGATCAGGCCGCCGCAAACCGGACACTTCCCCCCGATGCTGCCAGCGAAATCGAATTCCTTTGAATCCTCGGGCCTCTTGGATTTCACAACCTCGACCACCTCGGGAATCACCATGCCCGCCTTCCGAATAATCACCGTATCCCCAATGCGAATGTCCTTCCTTCTTATCTCATCCTCATTGTGCAGAGTGGCGCGCGCGACGGTGGAGCCTTGCACGGATACCGGATCCAATACGGCCACGGGCGTCAAAACCCCGGTCCGGCCCACCTGCACTTTAATGTCTCGCAGAACGGTTTCGGCGGGCGTTATCCACGGGATCGGCTTGTGGACGATGGCGTAGCCGGGAGACCTGGTTTTGGAGGGAATTCTCTGCCGGTCCGCGAGATCGTTCACTTTTAAAACAATGCCGTCAATTTCGTACGGCACCCTGGTTCGCAAATCGTGCGCCTCATCGTAATGGCAGACCACGTCATTGCGGTAGCGATCCAATACCTCCTGGATTCCCTTGCAGACCCACCAAACCGGCTGCGTCGGCACTCCGGCTGCGTCGAGAAACCGCAACGTTTCGGCATGGGTCGCAAACGTCTTGCCTTCGCAAACTCCCAAGGCGTAAAAAACCGCGCGCAGCGGCCGTTTGGCGACGATTCGGGAATCGAGTTGTTTGAGCGTGCCGGCGGTGGCATTGCGGGCATTGGGAAAGGGCGCTTCTCCAGCCTCTTCAAGTCCGGCATTCAGTTTTTCGAAATCCTTGATGGCCATGAAGGCCTCGCCGCGAACCTCGAGCAAATCCGGCGGATCTTTGAGCTTTAGTTCCAGCGGAATGGCCCGGATCGTTCTGATGTTGGCGGTGATATTGTCGCCCACTTTCCCGTCGCCCCTGGTGACGCCCATTTCGAGCTGGCCTTTCCTGTAGATGACACCAATCGAAACGCCATCCACTTTTGGTTCAAGCACGTAATCCACCACTTGCTTGCCGACCTGTTTTCGAATCGTTTCGTCAAAGCGATTCAGCTCGTGCAACGTGTTCTCGTCCTGCCTTTTTTTGCGGAGGTCCGGGTTTGGCTCCTCGTCGGTGGTGGGATGCGAAGCCGCTTTGATCTTTTCCAAAGACAACATCGGCTCCCGGTGCTGCACCCGTTCAAAG
>JBEKUQ010000686.1:0-3961 GCA_049514835.1 Verrucomicrobiota bacterium
CGCCGGCCAGTCCGCTATCCAGATAGTTCGTCGCGGTCACACCACTGACAATGGTCGTGTAGGGGCCGCCGTTAGTCAGCGAGCGTTTCACGTTGTAACCGCTCGCATTGGTCAGAGTGTTCCAAACCAGGTTGATCTGGTTGGCGGATACCGCCAGGGCGCTCAAGCCGGTCGGAACCGGCACCGGAATGGAGAACAGATAGCCATAGAACTCCAACTCGGCCACGTTGCCAAAGCCGCCGTCAGGCGAGAGATACCGGACATAGCGAAACGCCGCGGCGTTGGTGATGCTCACCGGCGTGAACAGGCCCGTGGCCGGTTGCGTCCCCACGGTGCATAGCGTGACCGCGCCGCTGAAGTCCGCCCGGTTGGCGCCCTGGAATATGCCGTTCGTCATGCGCGATTCAAAGCCGGAGCGCGGACAATAGTTGATCTGCGTGATCACGTTGCTCACGCCGACGCCAAAATCCAGCCCCACCCAGTCACCGTTTCCGGTGGGCGCGTCGAAGAACGTGTTCAGGTCGTTGTCAAAAACATTGGTGATGGTATTGCCTGAGTTGTTCCACGAACCCGGCGTGCCGATGATGGCGCCAGCGAGCTCGGGGAAGCTCAACGCCGCTTCGGGGCCGTCAGGGGTTTCGCTGCCGCGAACTATGGCGCTGACCACGTAATAGCAGCCGGCACAGACCGACACGCCGATATCAGTGTAGTTGGTGGTGGTGACGGCGGTGGCGATAGTCGTATAAGGGCCGCCGCTGGTGGTCGAACGTTTGACATTGTAGCTGGTGGCGTTGGTGACAGGGTTCCACGTGAGGTTGACCTGGCTGCCGGACACCACGATGGCATTCACCGCCAGAGGCGTAGGCGGCCAGCCCGGGGCACTCACGTTAGCAAACGTGGCCGTGCATAAGGAAGAGTTGTTATGGCTGGTGACTGCCAAACCGAGATACGCGGTGGAGACATTGGTCAACGTCGTGCTTCCAAGCTGCGTCCAGTTGGTGCCATTCGGGGAACAGTATCCGGTGAACGTGTCGCCGCTGCACACGAGCTTGACCCAGTAAGGGGCATTACCGCCTGTCGTGTTGTTGTTGCAGCCGCCACCGTCGCTCGAACGGTATTGCCAGGTCACGCCGTTGCCCGGCGTCACCGCAATGAAGGCGTTGGCCGCGCCGGGATTCAGGCCATCACGGATCATCACACCGGCTTTTGACCACGGATCGATGTTCTGCAAAGAGACGACGCGGGCAATCATGGTGCAATTTCCGCTGTTGGTCTTCACATAAACAAAGCGGAAGGCGTCCGCCGCATTCCAGATGTCGTCCCCAGACCCGGTTAGCGTGAACAGGCCGTTGGTGAAATCGGCACTGCCCCACACCGCCACGGTGCCTATGTCCTGCGTCATCCAGGGCAAAGGCACATTGACGGTAGGGGTCGCACTGGCCTGGGCCGAGTTGTCGCTCTCGCCAGCGGCACTACTCACCGCCGAGACGCTGTAGTAATAGGTGGTGCGACCGATCAGCCCGGTGTCAGTGTAGTTCGTCGTGGTTACATTGGCAACGTTGGTGTAAGGCCCCCCGCTGGTGGTGGCCCGTTTCACGTTGTAACTGGTGGCGTTGCTGGAGGCCATCCAGCTCAAGGCCACCCGCTCGATGCCAGCTCTTGCAACCAATCCGGTCGGCGTCGGCGCAGGCGGAGGCGCCCAGCTTGGCCCAGTCACGTGGTCAAACGTTGCCGTGCTCAAGGTATAGGCGTCATGGCCGGTGACCGCCAAACCGATATACGCCGTGGATGCCATGGTGAAGGTCGTGCTTCCAAGCTGTGTCCAATTCGAGCCATCCGGGGAACCGTATCCGGTGAACGTGTTTCCACTGCGCACCAGCTTGATCCAGCAGGGCGCGCTCAGGCCGGTCGTGTTGTTCGAGGTTGTCCCGCCGCCGGTGCTCGAACGGCATTGCCACGTCACGCCGTTGCCCGGAGTTACTCCGACGAAAGCGTTGGCCGCGTTCGCGTTAGTGCTCTCGCGGATCATCACACCGGCTTTTGACCACGGATCAATGTTCTGAACCGAGGCCGAGGTAACGCGGGCAATGATGGTGCAATTGCCGGTCGCGGTCAGATGGACAAAACGGAATGCGTCAGACGGGTCCCCGATGTCCGCTCCGCATCCAGTCACCGTGAACAGGCCGTTGGTGAAACTCGCCCAGCCCGCCAACCCCACCGCGCCGATGTCCCGCGTCAGCCAGGGAGAAGGCACATTGACGGTTGGGCTCACACTGGCCTGGCCCGAGTTGGCGCTCTCGCCACCCAGGTTCAGCGCCGAGACCACGTAGTAATAGGTTGTGCCGCCGATCACTCCGGTGTCGGTGTAGTTCGTCGCCGCTGCGTTGGCGACGGTGCTGTAAGGCCCGCCGCTGGTGGCGGCCCGTTTCACGTTGTAACTGGTGGCGTTGGTGATGGCTGTCCATCGCAACACCGCTTGCTCGACGCCGGCACTTACAACTAAAGTGTCTGGCGCCAGCGGTGGAGTCGGCAGGGTCGTGCAATTGAACTTCCACCACTCGACATTGAACAGGTAACCGCTGCCGCCGCTGAATTTCAGGCATAGGTTGTGTATCCCGGCAGCGCCACTGACGGAACAGGATTCGGTCACCCAGGTTTGCCAGCCGCCGGTGCCCGACACGGCGCAGGTTCCCACCAGCGTCCCGTTGGTGCTGTCGAGGTGGATCTCAATGTTCCCGCCACTGGTTGCCGACGCGACTCTGGCATTGAAGGAAACCGCGCCGACGCCGAAATCAACGTTGTTGAAGACGAGGCAGTTCCCATTCTGAATGGTTCCGACGTCCTGCCCGCCTTCGCCGCAAGTTTCAGGCACGACTCCTCCCACTTGGATGTCGTAACTCACCGCTACGACCTGCGAATAGGCTGAACGCGGGCACGGAGGATACCTGAATCCAGCCGCGTCTGCCATTTGGAGAAAGTTCCACATGGCAGGTCTCCACACACCGGCATCATGGCCTTCTCCCAGGACGGGCCACCAGGCATGGGGAATACCATTGGCATTGCAATAGTTAGCTATATCCTGGTTGGGAGGGTAAAAGCCATCCCAATCCCCTGTCCCGCAGGAAATAAGCAGGCATTTCAGCTTCTGCTTAGCCTCGGCCCCGCCATTAGGAAACAAACCCGGACCCGAGCCGGTGCTGAAGATCGCCGCGGAAGACGGGCTCATATAGTGGAATGTGTCCAGATGTCCAGACCCTACATTGAACGTGTACATGCCGCCCCAGGAATAGCCGTAAAGCCCCCGATGATCGGCGTCAGCATAAGTGGAGTAATGTGAATCAATGTAGGGGATAGCGCAGTTGATCGTATCATTGCCGACATCCCCGCTGGCATCGTCCACTGCTACTATTATCACGGGCTTGATGATCCCCCGGCCAATGAGATTATCGGCCACGCCACCGGCAGCGACGCACCAGCCGTCGAAGATAGTGTCTATGCCGGCACCGGCGCCCTGATATCCGTAAATGACGCCATACTTTTGGTTTGGGTTATACCCCGGCGGCGTGTAAACCATCATCGTCTTGTTGGTCCCGTCCACTGACGAATAATAGTTGACGGTATTAACCGCGCCCGCCGGGTAAAGGCCCCCCTGGTCATATCCTGCCGGGGGCATGGTCGGGAGCGCCTGCGCCATCACACATGCAGGAATTGCGAAAAGTCCCGCCAGAATGAAAAAGGCCCGTCTCATTGTTATTTCCATTTTTGTTCTTATGTTACACAGCCATCCCACAGGAAATCTGAAAAAAGTGCTGGCTTGACGATTTGAAGCTGCCACAAGACAGGCATGAACAACAAAAAATTCAATCCAACACGATTCCGGTTTAACATTCTGCGCCAGATTTGCAATCTCATTCCTGAACACGAGGTCTCCAAAATAGCCTGAGAGACGGGCGTGATGGAG
>JBEKUQ010000687.1:0-3907 GCA_049514835.1 Verrucomicrobiota bacterium
GCAGAACTCGGATTTATTGTACTTGACAGGAATTGAGCAGGAGGAGAGCCTGCTGCTGCTTTACCCGGACGCGCACGAGCCGAAGCACCGGGAGATTTTGTTTCTGCGCCAGCCCAATCCGCTGCTGGAAACGTGGGAGGGCCACAAGCTGACGAAGGAGGAGGCGAAGGCGATTTCGGGCGCGGAGGAGGTGCAATGGCTGACGGAATTTCCGGCGCTGTTCCACCGGCTGATGTGCGAGTGTTCGCAGGTGTATCTGAATTCCAACGAGCACAAGCGCGCGCGGGTGGTGGTGGAAAGCCGCGACGCGCGGTTCATCCGGGAGACGCAGGAACGGTATCCGCTGCACGATTACCGGCGGCTGGCGCCGCTGCTGCACCGCTTGCGCGCGGTGAAGTCGGAGGTGGAAATCGCGCTGTTGCGCAAGGCCTGCGCCATCACGGAGGCGGGATTCCGGCGGGTGTGCCGGTTCGTCAAACCGGGCGTCAACGAGATGGAGGTGGAGGCGGAATTTTCGCACGAATTCTTGCGGCAGGGCGGGCGCTTCGCCTACAACCCGATCATTGCCTCGGGGGTCAACGCCTGCGCGCTGCATTATTTGCAGAACGACCAGCCTTGCCGGAAAGGGGATTTGCTGCTGCTGGACGTGGGGGCCGGCTACGCCAATTACAACGCGGACATGACGCGCACAATTCCGGTGAGCGGCCGGTTCACGCGCCGGCAAAAGCAGGTCTATAACGCGGTGCTGCGGGTCATGCGGGCGGTGAGCCAGGCGGCGACGCCGGGCAAATTGTCGCGCGATTTGCAGACGGAGGCGGACCAGTTCGTGGAAAAAGAGCTGGTGGATTTGCGATTATTGACAATGGCGGAGATCAAAACACAGGACCCCGGCAACAAGGCCTTTCGCAAGTATTTCATGCACGGAGTGGGGCATCCGCTGGGGCTGGACGTCCATGACCTGACGCTGACGGTGGAACCGATCCAGCCGGGCTGGGTGCTCACGGTCGAGCCGGGGATTTACATCCGCAAGGAAGGATTTGGCGTGCGCCTGGAAAACGACATTCTGGTGCGGGAGGGCGGCAACGTGGATTTGATGGAGACCATTCCCATCGAGGCGGAGGACGTGGAGCGGCTGATGCGGCCTTGACGGATGCGCCGCGGAGGAGCACGTTTTGACAAACAATCATCGAAAGGAAAACATGAAAATGACGTCAAAATTCTTTGGTTTCGGCCTGGTGCTGGCGGCGGCGCTGTCGGGAGCGACGGGGTGCTCGCATACGCCCAAGCCGGACGCGCAGGCCGTGCAGGGGACTTGGAAAGGGCAGGAACCCACTCCGCCGGGTTCCGCTTCCCTCACGCCTCCCGCTTCCGCTTCCCTCGTGCTGATGGGCACGAACCTGGAGTTCCACGGGGCAAATCCACAGGAGTGGTACAAGGGAACGTTCACGCTGCGGGAAGACACGAATCCGAAGCAGATGATCGTCGTCATCACCGAGTGCGCGGATCCGAAGTATGTGGGCAAAACGGCGTGCGCCATTTATCAAATCCAGGACGGCGTGATGACAATTGCCGCGCATGAGCCGGGCGTTACGAACTTTCCCGCCAACTTCGACGACCCGCAGGTGCGCAAGATTGTGTTCAAGCAATAGAGCACGGGCGTTTGGGCTTGACGTGGGGAATGCGGGAGGATTCACTCAACGCATGAACAAGCCATTCCAGATTTCACGCAGATCATTTGTCAAACGTTGCGCGGCCACGGCGGCGGCCACGGGGTTGCCCTTGTGGTTCGTGGAACGGGAATTGTCCGCCGCGCAGGACGCCACGCCGGCGCCCGCCAGCCCGAACGACCGCCCCGGCATCGCCTTGATCGGCTGCGGCGGTCAGGGCGGGGGCGACATCCGAGCGGCAAGTCAGTGGGGCGACATTGTGGCGGTTTGCGACGTGGACGACAATCATGCCTCGTCGGCGGCGCAGCGCAACTCGCGCAACGGGAAGACGCCGGCCAAATTCAACGATTTCCGCAAAGTGATGGAGATGGCCGGCGTGAATGCCATCGTGCAGGCGACCCCGGATCATTGGCACACGCTCATCAATCTGGCAGCGGCCAAGGCGAAGAAGGACGTGTATTCGGAGAAGCCGCTGACGCTGACGATTGACGAAGGGAAGGCGGTGTGCAAGGCGGTGCGGGAGAACAAGGTCGTGCTGCAAACCGGCACGCAGCAGCGCAGCGACCGCAATTTTCGTCTGGCCTGCGAATTGGTGCGCAACGAGCGCATCGGCAAGCTCAAGACGGTCAGGGTGTTTGTGCCGGGCGGGTTGCGCGCCGGGCCGTTCCAAACCCGGCCGGCGCCGCCGGAATTGAACTGGGACTTCTGGCTCGGTCAGGCCCCCAAGGAGGACTATATGAGGGAGCGCTGCCATTCCTCGTTCCGCTGGTGGTGGGATTACGCGGGCGGACCGGTGACGGACTGGGGCGCGCATCACAATGACATCGCCCGCTGGGCCATCGGCCAGGACGGGCCGGAGAGCATCGAAGCGCGGGTCGTGACCGGACCGATCCCCGGCGGCTACACCACGCCCAGCGAATATGAAGCGACGCTGACCTGGGCCAACGGCGTCACGCAAATTGTCAAGACGACGCTGGATGACGACCCGTTTGGAGGCATCGTCAACCGAAACGGCCAGCGCAACGGCCTCCGCTTCGAAGGGAGCAACGGCTGGATCTGGGTCAACCGCCAGGGCTTCGACTCCAGCGATCCGGATATTGCCACCACGCCGCTCCCGGCCAACGCCGTGCGCCTGGAAAGCTCCGGCAACCACATGAAGAATTTCTTTGACTGCATGAAATCGAGGAAGGACCCCGTTTCGGCGGTGGAGACGGGGCATCGCTCCGCCGTGGTCGGCCATCTCATCATCATCGCGCTGCGCCTGGGCCGGAAGTTTCAATGGGACCCGGTCAAGGAGGTTTTCATCGGCGAC
Organism: Verrucomicrobiota bacterium; assembly: GCA_049514835.1. Lineage (GTDB taxonomy): Bacteria > Verrucomicrobiota > Verrucomicrobiia > Limisphaerales > Palsa-1400 > JBEKOF01. Next base: position 2,980 of record JBEKUQ010000687.1, read on the forward strand.
GGGGCCAAGGAAGGCAACGCCTGCCTGGCGCGGGAAATGCGCAAGCCCTACGATATGAGTTTTCCGGGATGAACGCGGCCGGGACCATATCAGGATACGCCCATATTTTCAGTGCGACGGCGAACCATTCTCCCTCTCCTCGAGGAGAGGGCCGGGGTGAGGTCGAGCCTTTCAACTGATTTGCGTTTTATGGTTTACGCGGACCCTCACCCTGACCCTCTCGAAGGCCGGCAGGGAGGGATACACTGCTTCAAGTTAAGCCTAAAATGAGACTTTCCCTGGCCCTGATGCTCCAGCTCTTGGTGTGCGGCGGCTGCTCGATACCAAGCTCTTCCCAGTTGGGGCTGTATCCTCGCTCTGATTTCTCCGAGGCGGCGCCCGCGGAACAGGCAGCGCCTTGGACGAGCCCGCCGAACAATCCGTTCGAGCCGAAGAAGGCCCAGGCTGAACTGCTCCCGATTCTGTACTTCGGGATGCATTCCATGGAAAAGTCGGCGCGGATTGCCCTCTTCAGCAATTTGGAAATTCAAGCCTGCGCGAAAATTCCTGTGACGGACAAAACTGGGTCCTGGATCGGCACCAACACGGTGGCGGTGATGGTGAGCCGCTCGGACGATGAAACCGAGACGGAGGCCAGATTGGTCCTCGTGGGGAATGGCATCTTGGGGGATGGCACCTTGCTCGCAGCCCATTACCTTGGACAAGGTATGAATAACCAATACTCCCTGACGCTGGTTCACAGTCGCTTTGAGAGGAATCCCTTGCTGCTCCTGTTCCGCAATGAGGGAGGAAACTCGCGCAATTTTTCCTATGAGCTCTATCGAGTCGAAGATGACGACCTGCGTTGTTTGTGGAAGTGGGACGAAGACGGAGAAACGACCTGTTATTTTCTTTGGTTTTCATTCATGAACTTGTTTTTCTTATGTTT
>JBEKUQ010000688.1:0-3535 GCA_049514835.1 Verrucomicrobiota bacterium
GCTCGCGGCGCAGCTTTTTGAGCAGGCGTTGCCGGTGGCGGCCGGGTTCGCCTCACCCCGCGCCTGGGCGTTCACCCTCATCGGCATTGACGAATACCTGCGGCGGTTCGGCGGCGATCGTCGTGCCAACCAAATCCGCGATTGCCTCACGGCGAAACTCATGCAACGCTACGCCGACGCGGCCCGGGAGGAGTGGCACTGGTTTGAAGAAGTGGTTTCCTATGCCAACGCCAAACTGCCGCAAGCGATGATTCTGAGTGGCCGCTGCCTGAACAATGCCGCGATGCTGGAACTGGGCCTGAAAACTTTGCGTTGGCTTGCAAAGATTCAGACTTCGGATGCCGGCTCCTTTCGCCCAATCGGCTCGAATGGATTTTTTCCGCAGGGGAAGGAACGCGCGGTTTTCGACCAGCAACCTATCGAGGCCCAGGCCACGGTCTCCGCCTGCATCGAGGCCTATCGCGCCACGGGCGATCTGTTTTGGGTGGTGGAAGCTCGCCGCGCCTTTGAGTGGTTCCTCGGTCGGAACGATCTGGGTCTCGTGGTCTATGATCCGACCACCGGCGGCGGACCGGATCAGCCAGAATCAAGGCGCTGAATCCACGCTGGCCTTCCTGCTGTCGCTGGCGGAAATGCAGGCGCTGCAAAATTCACTCACCAGTTTTAGTGAACCTTCCGGAAAATAACGGCCTCAAATTAACCCTCCTGTAGAACCGCCATGACTTCCCGCACTCCGTCTCCACTGCACGCCAAACGAATTGGGCCGACGCTGATTCCCGACCGTTCGCGCGTGCTGCTGCGCCCGTTCTGCCCCACCACCGATAACATCTCGCGGCGGATCATCGCCCAGGTGATGGCCTTGCCGGAAGAGGAAGTCGCCAGGCTGGTGAGCCGGACGCTCGGCGAATTTGCGGACCGGCACGAGCACGTTGAAGATATTTTCCGCGACCGTTTCGCGCGGGTGAAGATTTATCTCGACCCCGCCGCCCAGCCGTCGCCCCAACGGCAAATGCTCATCGGGGCTTACTTCACCCACGAGTATTCACCGGAGTCGGCCGCGCTGTTCAATCCTTCCATCGTGCTGCATCCCGATCAAACCGGGTTGCCCAAGGGCTTTTTGCGTTTCATCTTGAGTTTGCGCGCCACGGGCGAAGGACACATTTCCTCCATCACCTTCCGCGCCGGCCAGGTCAGCGCCCATCACCGCATCACCCTCGCGCCGCCCGTGCCGTTTGTGATGGAGCCGGAACGCGTCCCCGATGCCGCCTATGTGAAAGGACTGTTTGCGCACAAACTCATGGAGGCAGGCGTTCAAAATGATTTCTGCGGACGCGTCCTCGACCAACTGCACGAAGATTTCACCCTGGCCGAGCTGCACACGGTTCTCCTGGCCTCGGGGCTGACGGACGACACCTCGGATGCCACGGCCACTCGAGCCGCGCGCGGCATCCTGTTGCTGGCCGAGTCGAATTACGAAGTGAGCTTTCCACCGGACAGCGGTCTTTCGCAGCGCGTCCTCTTCCCGTCGGCGCCCAGCCAAAGCAACGGCATTGAGGACGCGCGTTTCGTCCGCTTCCAGCAGGACGACCACAATTTCACCTACTACGCCACCTACACCGCTTACGACGGAAAAATCGTCCTGCCCCAATTGTTGCAAACGCCGGACTTCGTCCATTTCAAATTCAGCACGCTCAATGGCCCCGCCGTCCAGAATAAAGGCATGGCGCTGTTCCCCCGCAAAATCAACGGGCAATACGCCATGCTCTCACGCCAGGACGACCAGAACATTTTGATCATGTTCTCCGACAACATCCATTTTTGGGCCGAACCGAAAATACTGCTCTCCCCGGCCCAACCCTGGGAATTCATCAAGCTGGGGAACTGCGGTTCACCGATTGAAACCGAGGCCGGCTGGCTGGTGTTAAGCCATGGCGTTGGCGCCATGCGCAAGTATTGTCTGGGCGCGTTCCTGCTCGATTTGAACGATCCCGCGCGCGTCCTCCGCCGCCTGCGCGAACCGCTGCTTTCTCCGAACGAAGCCGAGCGGGATGGCTACGTCCCCAATGTCGTTTATACCTGCGGTGCGCTGCTGCACGGACGCGAACTTATCATCCCCTACGCGCTGAGTGACTTCGCCACCAGCTTCGCCACCGTTTCCCTGGATGACCTGCTGGCCGCGATGGAGTGAATTCGCATGTGGTCGGGCAGGTTCGCTGAACGCGCGGGAAAAGCCCGCGACCGCGTCGCACAGAGGTGGAAGCAACCACGAGGCAGCGCGGGCAAGGGCGTGGTCGGGTAACACCCCATTGCGCCCGCGCGCTCCTGGAGTAGTCTCATCCCATGGATAACAAGGCGGACCGAATCCGCACATCGAAAGGAAAATTATGTTAGGAACTATACTCGTTGTTTTACTGATTCTTATGTTGCTTGGGGCGCTTCCCCGCTGGCCGCACAGCCGCAATTGGGGTTATTACCCGAGCGGCGGACTGGGCCTGGTTTTGGTTGTTCTGGTCGCCCTGGTTTTGCTGGGGAGAATTTGAACGGGACGGGCTGCACCGCATCGGAAGCAAGGGCCGGCAATGGAATAGAGGGAATGCCTGGCAAATCATCGTCGCGGGCAGCGGGCCGCGCCATTTCAACGAAAGGCAAATCCATGTTACGGAGCATTAAACAAACCGTCTTCGTGGGTTTGACCAGGGAAGCCGTCGGGCAAAGTTCCGCATACGATCTGGCTCCGGTCGGCGCGGCTTCGTGAGCGCGCCTGGGGTCTCATTCCATCGCGGCCAGCAATTCATCCAGGGCAACGGTGGCGAAGCTGGTGGCCGAGTCGCTCATGGCGTAGGGGATGATAAGCTCGCGTCCGTGCAGCAGGGCGCCGCAGGTGTACACCACATTGGGCACATAACCTTCGCGTTCGGCCTCGTTCGGACAAAGCAACGGTTCCAGCCCGCCTCGGTTTCAATCGGTGAGCCGCAATTGCCGATTTTGATGAATTCCCATGGCCGCGCGGGCGTCAGCAACAGTGTCGGTGTGTTCCAAAAATGGATCTGGTCCGAAACCATCAGCAGTATATTTTCGTCGTCCTGGCGCGAAAGCATGACGTACTGCCCCTTGATTTTGCGCGGGAACAGGGCCATGCCCTTGTTCTGCACGGCGGGGCCATTCAACGTGCTGAATTTGAAATGGACGAAATCTGGCGTCTCCAGCAATTGCGGCAGGGTGATTTTGCCGTCGTAGGCGGTGTAAGTGGCGTAGTAAGTGAAGCCGCCGTTGTCCTGCTGGAAGCGGACAAAACGCGCGTCCTCGATGCCGTTGCTCTGACTGGGCGCGGACGGAAAGAGCACCCGCTGCGAAACGCGGCTGTCGGGCGCGAAGTCCACTTCATAATTCGATTCCGCCAGCAGCAGGATGCCGCGCGCCGCGCGGGTCGCCGTGGCGTCGGAGGTGTCCGCCGTCAGGCCCGACGCCAACAGGACCTGGTGCAGGTCCTTCAACGTGAAATCCTCGTGCAGTTGGTCCATCACGCGCCGGCAAA
>JBEKUQ010000689.1:0-2575 GCA_049514835.1 Verrucomicrobiota bacterium
ATTACTTGGGCCGTGCCGAAATTCGTTCCATTGGCCGTGCCGACCGAGTCGGTAATGGCGGTGCCGTCGGGCATGTTGAAAAAACTATAGCGGTGGGTCACCGTTCCATCGGCCATTGCGGTCAGTTGCGCCGCCAGAAGCGCCGCGCAACTCGAAAAGACCAGGAGTGAACCATTACGGACGTTTATTTTCATATTTTGTGTGGTTTAGTTTTTTGACTGGACGCTGAACGAATGTGAAAGCCGAAATTGATAAAGTGCTTGATAAAGTGCTGCTTACGGGGTCAATTTTACCGGGCGAAAGCCCCGTGCTTCAACGCCATCTTGCGGCAACCTTTCGCCAATTTGCGACACAGAACCCGCCCCAGGGCAGGCCCCAAACATCCGCCGGTAAGCCAGTGGGCTTATCTGCCTGGAACTGCGGAAATAGCGCGCGAAATGTCGCACATCCTCAAAACCCATGGCGTCGGCAATGTGCCCGATCGGCAAACGCGACTCCACCAGCAAGCGGGCGATCCGATCGGTGCGCAGCCGCCGGATTTCTTCCAGAATGGAATGGCCCATTTCGGCCCGAAACCGCCGTTCCAGCGCCCGCCGCGAAAGCCCCGCCGCCCGCGCCACTTCGTCCACCGGCAGCGGTTGGCTGACGCGGGCACGAATCACGCGCAAGGCCCTGGCCAGATGCGGGTCTTGCGCCGCCGCCGCATCCGTGGAGCGGCGCGCCATCACATGGGTTGGAGACGCCATAATAATCTTCGCTGGAACGGCTGCTGGCAACCGCATGGCCTGGTCCAGAGCCTGGGCGGCGTCGTAACCGGCCCGCTCGTAATTAATGGCCACGCTCGACATGGAAGGATCGCCCAAGTTGCACAGTAATTCGTCGTTGTCCACCCCCAGGATTCCGACGGCCTCGGGCACACGCAGGCCAGCGAGTTTGCATGCTTCCATGACCTGTACGCCGTTGTCGTCGCTGCATGCCATCACCCCGGCAGGACTGGGAAGGGAAAGCAGCCATCGCGCCAAGTCCTGGCGTTTCTGTTGCACCGTTTGCCGGGCCATTCGCGACGGGATATGCCAGTGGCATTTGCAGCCGGCCGCGGCCACCACTTCGGCGAAACTTTCCTGGCGCACCCGGGAGCATGCAGCTTGTTTTCCCGGCATGTCGTCCACTCGGCAAAAGGCAAAATGGCGGAACCCACAAGCCAAAAGGTGCTCCCCGCCCATGCGGCCAATCGCCTCGTCATCCGTCACCACCTGGACAACCCCCGGAATCTCATTTTGCCCCCGTCCCAACACGAGCGCGGGAATTCCCGCCGGCAGGATTTCCCCCGCATTGCCCGGGTCTTGCAGGATAATGCCGTCCACCTCCATGGACCTGAGCATCAGCCAGGCATTTTCCAACAGGCCTGGTTCCCAATAGAGGGACCATGATCTGTGTTGCCGCGAATAATTGGCGATCCCTTGCAGCAAGGCACGATCCGACGCGCGCGACGACGCGACCAAAAGCATTACTTTGCGGATTCGTGGCATATTCGCTTATACGTACATGCGACAACGGCATGCCAAAACCGCCATACGATCTTGTGTTGTTTATTTAAAAACGGAAGTTTCGGATGCAAGTGTTTTGATGGCAGTATCTTGTGATGATACACCGCTGGAGAAAAAGCACGGCGGGGGTCGGACGAACGATCAAGTCTTGGACGCTTTTCCGTCCATCAGCACGGTGGCTTCGCGCAGAAGAATGCGCGCAAAGACCCAATCAAACCAGAATCCCTCGTTCCCGTTGCCCGGGCCCAATCCGTTGGCGAACTCATTTTCGATTACTTCCCGGCCTTTGTCCAGGGAAGTGCCGGCTTCGGCTGACTGGCCCATCTGGCAGCAAGCCATGCTGAGGATGACTTGGGCGGTGGCGTCACGCACGGGGTTGGCTGTAGGGCAGGCCAGGGAGCGGCGGCAGTAATCCGCGGACTTGGACCAGGCTCCGCAGCGATATTCCATCAGGGCCAGGGAGATAAAGGCCCAGGGGGCCTTCCACTCGGCGTCGCTGTCGTTGGTGGCAACGGAGAAGGATCTGTCGGCAAAACTGGCCAGCGGCCGCAAGGCTTGCAGAAGTTGTTCGCTGGCCGGAACCAAGAGGCTGCCCTTGACGACACGCTCGGCCACGATGGCGTTGGTCGTGTCCGCATAGCGCTGAACCGATGTCTGACGAAATGACTCGTAGTTTTTGTAATCCCCTGCTTCGACCAAGGTGGGGGCAACGACGAGAAGATCAAAGGAGGTAGTTTCCCAGGAATCGAACTGATCAACTTGCCAAAGAGCCGCATAAGGCCCGGCGGCCTTGTTCCATTGGTGATGCAGGGCGCGCCATTCGCCGAGAGAGCGAAAGACCGAAGCGCATTCCATGGAAGGCTGGCGCAGCGTCAGCTCCTGCATCAGTTTGTCCGCCGACTCGAAATCTCCATCGTGGAGGCGCAGTGAGGCTTGGGTGATCTTCTCCCTGGCCTCGGCCTGGCGGCGGAGTTCGGCTTCGTTGGCGCGGGCCAGTTCGGCTTCATGGGCCAGGCGGCCTTGTTGCT
>JBEKUQ010000690.1:0-2996 GCA_049514835.1 Verrucomicrobiota bacterium
GCCATTCACCGTTCCGACCAACGTCGTGCTCACCCTGGCCGGTTCCGGCGGCAAGAGCTTGCAGAATTGGGCGACCAACGCCGGAACGATCAATTGGACCGGCGGCAGTTGGTCCATCGTCTATAACTACGGCCTGTATAACCTGGCGGGGGCGGCGATCAACATTCAGTGCGACCAGACCATAGGTGATTATTGGGGGGGTGAATTCATCAACAACGCCGGACTGTTCCGCAAATGGGTCGCCACTGGCACAAGCAGTATTTACGTGCAGTACATTGGCACAGGCGTGGTGGACGCCGAGAGCGGCACGATGAATTTCAACAACGCCTTCAGCCAGACCGGCGGCGCCTGGGCCATTGGCATTGATGGGCTGGGCAGCAACGGTCACATCGGCCTGAGCGGGGCGGCCACGCTGGCCGGCACGCTGGATGTCAATTTGGACAACAATTATGTCCTCGGTCTGAGCAACTCATTCAATATCATCAGTTATTCCTCGTACAGCGGGACTTTTTCCACGACCAACATCCCGACCGATGGCGCTTCCTGGCAGCTCACCTATGGCGCCAATGCCGTGACCCTTTTGATCACCAATCTGCTCAGTCCGGCCATCGCCATCACCAGCCCCACCAACAACCAGAACTTCACCATTCCGGTCAACATCCCCATTACCACGTCGGTCACCGACACCAATGCCGCCATTGCCACCGTCCAGTTCTACCAGGGCACCAACCTCATCGGGCAGACCCTGAGCAGTCCGTATAATTTCACCTGGAACTCCGTTGCGCCCGGCGTTTACACGATCAGCGCGTGGGCGATTGACGCGCTTGGCGCGGTCGCAACCTCTGCGCCGGTCAACGTCACCGTCTATTCCAACCAGGCTCAGACCACCAATTACACTTGGACCGGCGCCGTCTCCTCCGACTGGTTTACGCCGGGCAACTGGAGTCCCAACGGCGTTCCCGGGGTGCTGGACAATGTGACCATCGCCAACGGCGGCACCGTCAACGTCGGCGGCAGCGCGACCGTCAACAATATCAATTTCAACAGCGGAACCCTGCAAGGTCCGGGCCTGCTGTCCGCCACCAACGCGTTCAACTGGACGGGCGGCACCGTGGCCGGACTGCTCACCATCCCGGCCAATGCGGCGCTGAATATCGGCGGCAATGTCAATCTTTCCGGCGCGACCCTGGTCAATCTCGGCACCGTTTTTTGGACGGGTGGTTCTCTTTCGGGCAACGCCGCCACCGTGATCACCAACAGCGGGCTGTGGCTGGCGGAGGCGGCCAACCAGATCTACCTGAACGGCGGCTCGTTTATCAACAACAGCATTTTCCGCACCTTGAACAACGGCGGCGCGACGTTCTTCAACAGTCTGTCGTTTGTCAATAATGGCACGGTGGATGCCCAGGCCGGCCCGGTTTTCTTCCAGAGCGGCGGGACGCTCGCCGGGACCTACAACACCGCGCCGGGCGCCTATATTTACTTTAACAGCGGCGCCTTTACCCTGGGCGCCCTGCCGGTCTTCACCGGGGCCGGGGCCAGCGAATTCACCGGCGGGACGCTCACCATGCTCAATGACATCGCCCCCGCTTTGCCCCTGGTTAACGGGACGGTCGTGCTCGGCCCGGCCTTCCAGGGCGGCTCGATCACCAACCTGACCATTTCAGGCTCAACCCTCTCGGGCACGAACACCGTCACCGGCACTTTCAACTGGACGGGCGGAGCGCTCAGCGGCCAATTGACGGTCGCTCTCAACGGCGTGCTCAACATCAGCGGCTCCGATAAAAACGTGTCCAGTTCGACGCTGATCAATTCCGGCCAGGTCAACTGGACCGGAGGCAACCTTAACGGCAATTCCGCTTCCATGGTGACGAACAACAGTTTGTGGCTGGTCCAATGCGACAACCAGATCGGGTTCGGGAACGGGGCCGCGACGTTTGTCAACAATGGCATCCTGCGCAAATCGGCCGCCGGCGGCACGACCACCATCACCGGCCTTGCGTTTAACAACAACGGCACGCTGGACGCCCAGAGCGGCGCCTTCAACCTCAACTCCGGCGGCACCCTGTCCGGGACCTACAACACCGCCTCCGGCGCCTACATCAACTTTAACGGCGGCGGCTTTGCGCTCGCGGCCTTTCCGGCCATCACCGGCGGCGGAACCACCCGGCTGACCGGCGGCACGCTGACGCTGGCCAGCGACATTGTTCCCGGCCTGCTCCTGGAAGGCGGCACCGTCGCGCTGGGCGCGGCGTTTCAGAACGCGGGCGCGATCAACAATTTGACCAACCTGGGCGCGACCCTCTCCGGCAATTACACCGTGACCGGCGCTTACACCTGGGGGGCGGGTGCCTTGAGCGGCTCGTTGACGGTGGCCAGCAATGCCGTGCTGAACCTGGTTTCCGGCGGCAATCTCAATTTCGGCGGCAGCTTCCTGACCAATTTCGGGACCGTCTTCTGGAACGGCGCCCCGCTTCATGGCAGCAGCGGGACATTGTGGGTCAACAATGGGCTGTGGTTGGAAGAGTCCGATGATCAAGTGTACATCGATGGCGGCAGCGTGACCTTCATCAACAACAGCACGTTCCGCAAACAAGGCACTTTTGGCACGACCTACTTCAACAACTATGTCCCCTTTCAAAACAACGGGTTCGTGGATGTCGCGACCGGCGCCGTCAATTTCGCGGGCGGGGGCCCGCTGGGCGGCACTTACAACGTGGCCCAGTTTGCGGCGGTCATCCTGTCCGCGGGCAGTTTTAGCGCGGGCACGCCGCCGCTCTTCGAGGGGCCTGGGGCGAGCCAGTTCACCGGCGGCACACTCACGCTGCTGGCCGACCAAATCCCAAACCTGCTTTTGGCAGGAGGCAACCTTGTCCTCGGCCCCGCTTTCCAGAACAGCGGCGCGATCAGCAACCTGACCCTTTCCGGCTCCAGCCTGACCGGCTCCAACACCCTGACCGGCACCCTCAACTGGAACGCCGGCGGGCTGAACAACA
>JBEKUQ010000691.1:0-4937 GCA_049514835.1 Verrucomicrobiota bacterium
GACCAGGCGCCCAGCAACAGGCACACCAACCCCACCGCCCAACTCGCAACGCCCCCGTAGGGCAGGCATCTTGCCTGCCGGTTCGCGCGGCTTCCAGCCGCGCCGGAGCCTCGAGAAGAACGAGATGCGCTCCCCGGCCGCGCAGGGCCTGGCCGATGCCTGGAATCTGGAAATAACGCTGGCATATCTGCCTATTGAGTATTGCCGCCGGTGGCCGGTGCCGGCGTTTGGAATTGCGGAACCACCCGCGAACCGGCGCGCTGCAATCCCGGCTGCCCATGCCGCGCCAGGATCAATTCGCCACCGGCCAGGATGGCATAGCGCCTCGCCCCGCCGGTCTTCAGGGCGCGCGCGGCCTGTTGCGCCGTCCCGTCCGCGCTGTCAATCAAGATCACCAACGCCGGCACGCCGGAGCGGGAAACGGCGCTGGCTTCCGCCACAGAATTGGCCAGGTGCAGCCCGGGGAATTCCTGGCTCAAGTCGGTCAGCGGCGGGCTGGCGGCATTGGTGCCCGCGGCCAGCGCGGGGTGCGCCGTTCCGGGGGCCTTGCGCAAATCTACCAGCACCACTTCTCCCGGATTGGCCGCTTTGAGTTCGGCGTAGGTGATGTAGTTGAACGTCTCGGACTTCATGCCGGCGGCGCGCGTGGTCAGGGCCTGGGCGCTTTCCCATGTGGCAAACCCTCCTTGCAGAACGTCCGCCGTTATCCCCGGCTTTCTTCCCAGGGCCGCCGCGGCGTCATCCACCGTGCTCTCCTCCCGGCCCAGGCCCTCCCCGTAAACCACCACCTGGCCCAGGGGAGGCAGATTTTTCAGGGGGCAGAGCGAGGCGGGTATGTTGATCGCCCCGGGGATATGGGCCTGGCTGTAAAGCTCCGGGCTGCGCACATCTATGACCGTGATCTTCGCCCCGCCCGCCAATTGCTTCTGCAATTCGGCCACCGTCATGCCGGTCGCCGCCAGGGTCATGGCCCAGCCCAACGCGCCCAGGGCCGCCAACCGAACCATGATGAAATGCTTGCCGCGCATAAATTTATTGGGCTTGGGGTGTAAACTGCGGAACGGGAGCGGCCAGATTCACCATCAAAACCGCCACGTTCGGGATGGGGAAATCGTTTCCAATCAGTTTTCCATCCTGCGCTTCCGCGACCAGCCAGCGGCCTGATTGCGCATCCAGCATGCGGGCCGACAGCGCATTGTTCAGTCCGAGCTGGCGCAGCAGTTGGTAGGCGCTGTACGAATCCGGGAAGCCGGTGTAGCCGAACACATTGGCGCCGGCGGCCAGGTTCAGCGGTGAAGTATTGTTGACTCCAAGATCCAGCACCTGGTCGCTGTTGAACTTCATCCAAAGGAACGTCCCCGCCGCCAGGGTGAAATTGGCGCCGGTGGGCGCTCCGTTGACCCAACTGGCGGTTTGACTGGTCACCTGCGGCACCAGCGAAGTGTACTCGGTAATGGATTGCACGCCGCTTCCCGCCCACAAGCCGAGCAGCCCGTAGGCATTCTGCCCGTAGGCCGCCAGGGCCGGCGTCACCGCCACCGCGTTCCGATTCTGAAACACCGGTTGCAAGGACGGCAGCGCCGCCGTGACCACGCGGGTCTGGCCGGAAATCGTTTCCTGCCAGACGGCCCGGCCTTCGGCCAGGCTCGGCACGGTCTTGAGCGTGGCCGTTCGCGTCACCGGCACCACCACCAGGCTCGGCAGATGGATCAATCGCCCATTGCCCGTCTGCGCTCCAAGGGAATTCTCCGCACAGATCACCCACGGACCATTCAGGTAGGGCTGGAATTCGTCTTCGGGCGTGCTCGTGATCTGAATCTCCCGATTTCGCAACAGGTCAAATCCGTATATATCCAATTCCACGTTCCGGTTGTCCTGCCAGACGATCCAGTTGTCATATATGGCCGGATGCAGTTGCGCGAATATATTGGTCGTGATGCGTCTCACCGCGCCGCTTTGCAGATCGCCCAAATATATTTCGCCGGGGCCTTGGTCCCGGAAATCCTGCCACACCACCCGGGCCGCCTGCACATCCGCATCAACCTCATCCGAGGTGGATGGCGAAACCGCGAAGGCTTGTCCGGACACCAGGTTGCGGGCATACACCTGCCAGGCCGCGCTGCTGTTGCCGGTGGCGCGCGCCTGGTACGCCACCCACGGCCAGCAGATCGCCGGGTTCACCTCGTCCAGGCCGGGCGTGCTCGTCACCGCTTGCGGCCCGGTGTTTCCGTTCAAGTCGTCAACGTAAACATCCCAGCTTCCGTTGGCTTGCTGCCCCTGCCAGACTACATAACGCCCGTCCGTGCGCGGGTTCTGCTGCGTGGTTGTGAATATCCGTGTTGCCGTCGCTCTGGTCCTGCCACACCACCCAACGGCCCCGCGCGTAGGGATTCTGCGGCCCCCGCGGAAAATCGGCCAACACCTGGTTGCTCCCTGAAAATGCGCCAATTTGCGCCAGCGCCACGCTGAAATTGGTGTTGCCCAATCCATCGCTCAAACTTATCCGCACCGTGTACCAACCCGGCGGTTCGATCACTCCCGCCCCGTTGCGCCCATCCCAGTTATAGGTTGTCGTCAGCCCGGCCACGTTGGTGAAGGTCACGCTCCGAACCGCCGCCAGGGAACTCATGTCGTATCCGTAGAGCGGGTTGATGACCCAGGAGACCGTCGTCGGGATGTTGGTCGGTTGGTAAACCCCGCCCGCTTCTCCCAAGACCCCCACCATCTGCGGGGCCGAGCTGAGGTTGGACAGCACAATGGGGTTGGACACACTGGCCGGAGGGCGATAATAGCCATTGTTGATCGTCCATTGGTAATTGGTCACGCCCGCCCCGGCCACCGTCAATTGCGCCGATCCCATCGCCGTCGGCGTGGCGGGGACGCCGGTGATGCTGGTCGGCGGCGCCGCCGGATCCACCACCCACCCCGCCGTCACCGCATTGCTCGGGTCCGGATACCCGCCATATTGCGAACGGCCCAGCACCGACAGGGTGTTGCTGCCCTGCGGCAGACCGGTCAACGTCAAAGGTGAACTGGCCGGCAACTCCGCGCTCCACGCATTTCCGTTCAACTGGTATTGGTAGTAATCCACGTTCGCTCCTCCAACGGTTATTGCGGCCCCGGTACTCGCGCTCGGCGATGACGGCACATTAGACACGGTGGCCCACCCGACGACTCCCTGGAAAATATCCAGTTGGGCATTGACCGCCGTCGGGCTGAAACTGACATGAAAACTGATCGGCGTGGTTCCCGGCCGGACGGACAACGCGCCCCCGGCATTATAAAACGGCGTCGCAGGCACGCTCACCGAGTCAAACCCCAATGATCCCGCCCCGGGCAGGATCAGCGTCACATTGTGGTTGGTTTCCCGGTTGCCGCTCGTATCCACCGAATAGAAACTGAGTTGGTAGGTTCCCGGAACGCTCAGGCTGAAAGGCAGGGCCAGTCCAAATGGCGCGCCGTTCAGGCTGTCCAGATTCGACACCGGACTGGCGGACTGGGTGAGAAAGTACATTTGCGTCGCCGGCGTCACGTAATAATCGCCATTGGTGAAAGTGCTGGGACCGGCAAACATCAGCGTGGTCACCGGCGCGTTGGTGTTGGGAGGCGGATTGGTGTAAGTGACGGCGTAGGTGCAGTTGCCGAGGTTGACGAAATCGAGAATGTTCAGGTAAGTGTCCTTGAAATTGGAGCCAGGCTCGTAATGCAGGCTCGTCCAATAATTGTTCGTGTTCAGCACCTTCCCGTCCGATCGCACGATGCTCGCGATGGGCAGTTTGGCCTGGCCCGGATCATTCAGCCGCATGTAGCCCCAGTTGGCCACCGTCGCCGTCAGATTCACTTGATACGGGTTGGCCGATCCCGACACGGTCGCATTGCTCAGCATATTCACCGGGTAAACCCCTCCGTCGCTCTCATACAGCGAATCGGGAATCAAATTGTTGATCGAATCCAGCGCGCCGGAGGTGTCCGCCAGGAAGTCCCGGATGTTGTCCCGGCCCGGCAGATCGTCCAGCACCTCGTGCAAACACAGATAGGCGTTGACCGATTTGATCAGGGATGTCTCCGCCCCGCCCAACGCGCTGGAATGGGTGTAGGTGGCGTTGACCGACAGGAACGTCCCGGAGAGGGTGCAGATCATGTCCCAGGCGCCCTTGGTCGTCTGCCCGGGTTGCAGATTGCCCAGGTTCACCGTCAGGTTGGCGTTGGACAGCGCGGAATCGTTGACGCGCGATCCCAGAAGCTGCGCCACCAGGATCAAATTCTGGACATTGGAAACTATCTTTGGCTGCTGCGAGTTTATGATCACGTTGTTGGCCGCGCCATAGCCGGTGTTCTGCACCAGAACGCCAAAGGTGAACGGTATCGGGCTGCCCAATCCTGTAAACGGATCCATGCCGGTCACATCCCTGGGCTGGAAGTAGGTGATCTGCAATTGGGCGTCGGGAGCAACCGTTATGGGCGCGGGAATCACCAGCAGGGAGGTGGAAGGAATGGCCACCCCGTTGATCTTGCCGCTCAAGGTCGCCCCAATTTTGTATCGCACCCCGGCCGGCGTCGTTCCCCCGGCCGACGTCGCCGGAATGAGAAACCAGCCGATCTGCGCCGTCTGCCCCGGCTGGATCACCCCGCTCCCGTTGACATCCGTGATGTTTTGCAACGTCGGCGGCTGCACAAAAAAGTTCGAGGACGAATCGTTGACCGTGCCATTGGTGGAAAGCGCCGGGTTCTCGAACGTCAGGTTGGCGTGAAAATCGGTCAGCGGATTGTTCGGGTCGTTGTCGGTGATTTGCAGCGTGGCTTGAAAACCGACCCGCTCCAGCGTCAACTGCTGCGAAAGCACGATCTGCACCTGCGCGCACAGGCCCTGTTGCTGCTCCTGCGCAACGGCAATCCCGCTCACCCACCCCAGGCAGATCACGGCCAGCCCGCCGGCC
>JBEKUQ010000692.1:0-2667 GCA_049514835.1 Verrucomicrobiota bacterium
CCAGTCGCCCGGAACGGCCAGGTTGATGGAGTTGCTCTGCAGGATCCAGCCCTGGTGGTCTGGAGGCCAGCTAAAGGTGAGCACCTTGCCACTGAGACTGAAGCTCATGGTCGGTTGCGAGGTGGGGATGGCTGAAACGGTCAGAAGGACCTGGGAGCCACTGACGGAGATGGCGCCTTTGGATGTGGGGCCGATGGCTGTGCCCGCGACCAGCGGATAGTTGCCGGTGCTGGTAATGGTTCCGCTGGCTTGGGCCACGACATAAGAGCCGTTGGCCAAGGGCAGACCATCCGCTGAATTGACGGTGAAGGCATTGCCGCCAAGGGTCAAGTTTCCGGTGATGTTAAGGGCCGGCTGCGGCGCGGCGTTGGTGTTGTCATAGTTGAGGACAACGGCGCTGTTGGTCAAGGTGACGGCGCCCGGGCTGTTGATGGTGGCGGGATTGGCCGTCGTTCCGCTGCCAATGACGGAGGAGGCGGCCGGCCAGACATAAGGCGAGGCGAGCAGGCTGAGGTCAAAGGTGGCTCCGCCAGCAATGGAGACGCCGGAGGAACCGCCAAGCGAAGCACTCGCGATGAGGGCCAGGGTGCCACTCTTGATGACGACAGGCCCGGTCAAGGTTGACGCGGCGGTGGAGAGAACCAGGCCGGGGCCGGAGGTGTTGCTGACGAGCAAAGTGCCCGCCCCGGAGATGACGCCCGAAATGGTTTGAGATTGGCTGCTGCCAAAGGCGAAGGTGCCACCGTTGCTGATGGCGATGTTGGCGGCATAAGCACCGCTACTGAGCTGGCCGCCGCCACCCAGGATGACCGTGCCATTGGTAACGCTGATGGGGCCGGTGAAGATGTTGGTGGCGGTGATTTCCATGGCGCCCGAGCCGCCCTTGACGAATCCAGCCGCGTTTTGGGTGTTGGCTGAGTTGGCCATGACAGCAGAGACAACAAGATCGGGCCCGCTGGAGCCGGTGGAGGCGACGATAAAGGGCATCTGGGAGCCGGCCGCAGCGTTGATTGTCAAATTAATGCCGTTGTTGGGACCCGCAACGCCAGAGGCGCAAAGAATGGCGGAGGGGACGGTGCCGCCGACGGTGATTCGCTGTAGTCCGAAGGGTTCGTACTGGGGGCCGTTGGCGCTGTTGATACTGAGGGTGCCGCCGTTGAGGGTGATGGGACCCATGACGGCGTTGCCGGAGGTGACTTGCAACAATCCGTTGGTGTTCACGACGAACAAGTTTGGGGGGGTCGCGGCGCCGTAGCCGAATTCGTTGCCGCCAGGGGCATTCAAGATGAGCGAGCCGCCGCTGTTGATAGTGGTGGTGTTGGTGCTTTGGGGATTGCCCAAGCCGCCGACGACGGGCGCTCCAACGGCTTCAACGACCGGGTCATACACAGTGCCGCCATTGATGGTCAAATTGCCGGTGTATGAGTTGGCGCCACTCAAGCTCAGGGCGCCAGGTCCGTTGACGATAATGTTGCCCGGGCCGGAAATGACACCGGCGTTGGTCTGGATGAGGGGACTGTTATAGATGAAGGTTCCATTGTTACTGGTGCCAGCGGAATAGGTTGGATTACCCAGGGCGTCCTGCCACTGACCGGTCGCCCCCAGGATGAGGCTGCCGCCGGCAGCGATGAAGGTGTTGCCGGAGTATGAAACCGTTCCGTCCAAGGTGACACCGCCCGCCCCGGCGGCGTTCAATTGGCCCGAACCGCTGATGGTGTTGCTCAAAACCAGGTTGCCGGAAGCTGCATTAAAGGTGGGGCTGGTGCCGGTCAGGTTAATGGGCAGGTTCAAGGATTGGACGTTGGCGGAGTTGTTGGTCGCACCGCCGACCAAGGCCAGGCTCGGGCCGGAACTGCCGATGACGAACAGGCCGGCGCCGCTGGCGAAGCCGATGCCGTTGAAGGAATAGCTTTGGTCGAGAACAGGCGTCAAGCCAGTGCCGCCCGCGAAGATGACGCTATCGCCGACGTAACCAGGGGCCGCGCCGCCGACCCAGTTGCCATTGTCGTCGCTGTCCGGGTTGCTGGCAAAATCGGCGCCATTCCAAGTGTCGGTTGTGGTGAGGACGTTGACCAGCAAGGAGATTTCACCGTAGAGGGTGCCGTCATAAGCCAGGATGGGCAAACCGAATGCGCCCGGAGGCAAGCCGGCGGGGATGGCCACCGTCCCGCTCCAAGAGTTGCCGGAGCCATGTGTCAAGCTATTGACCGACCCACCATAAGCACTCAAATCCACATACACGTTCAAGACCGTGTTCGGGCCGCTGACGGTGGCGCTCACGGTAATGGTGGTATTTCGGATGATGTTAGTACCGAGGGTAGCGCCCGAAGTAATAGACCCCGAGCCGCCGGGCGGACTGGCGGAGGAGTTGAGCAGGACAATACTGCTGCCGGAAGGCTGGATGAGCCAATTCCCGACATTGAGATTGGCCGGAGCGACATCAAAGACGGGCGGAACGGCGGGCAGGCCGCCCAAAGTGCCTGTACTATTCTGGAAGAGAACGTATGGAGTGGTAGTGTCCAGAGCGGTGCCGCCGAGAGCCTTGATGTGGATGGCGTTGTTGACAAAGCTGAGCTGGGAGTAAACAGCAACCTGATCGTTGGCTCCCGCGGCGGAGGCGCTGAGATCAAACGTTGCCGTTGCGCCAGCTTGCATGTTGAGGCCAGA
>JBEKUQ010000693.1:0-2895 GCA_049514835.1 Verrucomicrobiota bacterium
CCATTGTGGGCCGCTTTTACCGCGTTGATGAATGAGAAGTCCGCCCAGCAGGGCGGTGCTTCGTTGGGGTTCCTGAATCCGGCCATGTATTCACTCTGCCTGGGGCCTCTTTATAAGGGCTGCATCCATGACGTCACCAATGGCAACAACTTCAGCCCGGTCAACCCCACCGAGTTCCTCGCCGTCCCGGGTTACGATCTTTGCACCGGATTTGGCAGTCCAACAGGCCAGCCCTTGATTAACGCCTTGGTTCCAACCGGCGGCAAGGTGCCCAACCTGCTGGTGTTGAGCAACACCATTTCCGGCGGCAACGGCAACGGCATGATTGACCCCGATGAGTGCAACGCTTTGAACATTCTGGTGACCAATGTCGGAACCGGCGCCGCCACCTCCGTCCAGGGCGTCCTGAGCAGCCTGACGCCAGGGGTGATCAT
This sequence comes from Verrucomicrobiota bacterium, assembly GCA_049514835.1. Taxonomy (GTDB): domain Bacteria; phylum Verrucomicrobiota; class Verrucomicrobiia; order Limisphaerales; family Palsa-1400; genus JBEKOF01. Next base: position 435 of record JBEKUQ010000693.1, read on the forward strand.
TGGCCAGTCCGTGGTTTCCTATCCCGACCTCCCGCCGGGAGCCTCCGCCTTGAATCAAACCGCTTTTACCGTCAGCTCCGAACCCACTTTCGTCTGCGGCACGACCGTCAATTTGCAATTGGTCTTGAAATGCGATCAAATGGTGCAAACCAATGTCATCCAATTTGCCACCGGAACGCTCGGACCGCCGGTGCGGTTTGACAATAACGCTCTCTTACCCGTCCCCGGAGGCAATTTGATCGGCGTCTTCTCGCCCATCGCCGTCTCTGGCGTCAATACTATCGGCAAGGTCACCGTCTCCGTTTACCTCACCGCGCAGGAGGATGAATTCATGGGATTGCAACTCATCAGTCCCAACGGCACCAGCGTGATTCTCGCCGCTGCCGACGGAGGCGTGGGCGCCAACTTCGGGGCCAGTTGCACGCCGGATTCCAGCCGCACCACTTTTGACGATGCAGCCGCGCAGTCCATTAATTCAGCCGTCGCCCCCCTGATCGGGACATTCTCTCCAGCCACACCCCTGGCCGCGTTCAACCTGATGACCGGCACCAACGTCAACGGCCTCTGGCAGCTCAACGTGATCAACGAATTGAGCGGCATGTCCTCCACTTTGCAATGCTGGTCGCTCTTTATCACCCCGGAGCAGTGCGTGGATGGCGGCGGCCAATGTCCCGGCGCCGACCTCTCCGTCACCATGACGGCCAGCCCCATCACCACCCCGGTGGGCGGCCCACTGAGCTATATTCTGAGCATCTCCAATGCCGGACCCAGCCCGGCCTCCAACGCCGTGCTGACCCAGACCCTTCCCACCAGCATTGTTTACCAGGGAGCCGTCGCCAGTCAGGGCACCGTTTCCCAGCTTGGGTCCGTTCTCACTTTTTCCCTTGGCACCGTGCCGATCCAAAGCAATGCCACCATTACCGTCACCGCTGTGCCCACCATGCCGGGCCTGTTCACCAGCACCGCCGTGGTCGGTTCTCCCGCGTCGGACCCCAACCCCGCCAATAACACCGCTTCCGCCTCCGTCCTGGTGAGCCGGCCGGCGGCGGATTTGGCCGTTACCATGAGCGTCTCACCCAGTTCCGTGCCGGTCAACGGCCAGGCGACCTTCTTGGTGAACGTCACCAATAACGGGCCGGCCAGCGCTCTGGGTGTGACCCTCACCAACAAGCTCCCCCCGAACGTCAATGTCATCTCGGCCAGCACCTCGCAAGGCGGCGTCTCCGGTGGCGGGACCCTCGCCTCCATTGGCGTCCTGCCGGTGGGTTCGGGCGCGACCGTCACTTTGGTGCTCAGTCCGACCGTCGTGGGCACCAGCACACTCACCAGCACGGCGGGACTCGACCCATCCGAGTACGACCCCGTGCCGGGCAACAACACCGCCAGCGCCTCGATCACCTCGCTTCCGGCCGCCGATCTTGGCGTTTCGGTGGCCGTATCGCCCAACCCGGCCGTTTCAGGCGCGAATTTCGCCTATGTCGTGACCGTGACCAATGCCGGGCCGGCCGCCGCCACCAACGTGTTTATGAACCAGAGCCTTCCGGCCGGCGCCTCCTTCGTTTCCACCAGCCAGACCTCCGCGATTGACCACAACGGCGTGGTGACCTGGACCATTACCAACAACATGCCCGCCCGGACCAGCCTCACGCTGACCAACGTTGTCAAGGCGCCGACTCTCCTCCAAGGCGTCGCTTCCAACGTTTTGGTTTCCACCTTTACCGTGTTTGGCCTGCCGGGCGATCCGAACACCAACAACAATTTCCTATCGGTCAGCACCGTTGTTCTGCGGCCGATGGTGGTCATTGTTCCGCTGGGGGCCACCTTGACCTCCGAGAGCCTTCAGCCGCCCTCTGGCGCGGTCAATCCCGGTGAAACCGTTGGGGTCACATTCCTCCTGGAGAATAACGGCAACATCCCCACCACCAATTTGGTCGCCACCCTCCAGACCAACGGCGGGGTCTTTCCGCTCCCCGGCTTCGGTCAGGCCGCTTATGGCGCCCTGGCTCCGGGTGGCGGCGCCGCATCCGGCCAGTTCATGTTTGCCAACAACGGCACGAACGGCGGCACCATCGTCGCCTCTCTCCAATTGCAGGACGGCCCCACCAACCTTGGCATCGTCAGCTTCACCTTTGTCATGCCCGTGGTTTCCACTTTTTGGAACAACCAGGTCATCTTCATTCCCGCCACCAATTCCGTCCCGTTTCCCGCGTCCGGCCCGGCCGGCCCCTATCCCTCCAGCAACCGGGTTTCCGGCATCACCACCTACGTCTCCCATGTGGCTGTCACCGTGTCGAACCTGGAACACTCCTTCCCTCATGACATCAGCATGTTATTGGTGGGGCCAGGCGGGCAAAGCTCGGTTTTGATCTCCGCCGCCGCCTTTGGCTCCCAGGCAACCAATCCCCCCGTCACCATTACCTTTGACGACAGCGCGTCCTCGCCTGCGCCGGCCATTGGATCG
>JBEKUQ010000694.1:0-3421 GCA_049514835.1 Verrucomicrobiota bacterium
CATCGTAGCCATAGGCCGTTTGGAACCAATGCCAGGAATGGGCGGAGTGGTTGCTCACGCCGAAGCGCAGGCCGTGTTTGCGGGCGACCCGGGCCCAGGTGCCGACAATGTCTTTCTTTGGGCCCACCTTAACCGAGTTCCAGGCGTGATGCTTGGAGTTGTAGTTGTCGAAATTGTCGTGGTGGTTCGCCAGCGAGACAAAGTACTTCGCTCCCGCCCGGACGTAAAGCTTCATCAATTCTTCCGGCTTCCACTTATCGGCCTTCCAGAGATTGTCCAGTTCCATGAACCCAACTTTCGAAGGATGGCCGTAGGTGCGAACGTGGTAATTATACTGGCCATTGCCCTGGATATACATCTGGCGCGCATACCAATCACCCTGCTCCGGCACGCACTGTGCCGACCAATGCGCCCACATCCCAAACTTCGCGTCGCGGAACCATTCCGGACAACGATAATTGCCGGCCAGTGATTCCCAGGTCGGTGCAAAGAGGCCGGACATGGGTTTGCCTGAAGAGGAGCCGCTTATTGACGAGCAGGATTGCAGCCACGGAGCGGTCAAGCCGGCCCCGGCAGCAAGGGTTGCCCGCTTGAGGAATTGACGGCGTGAAACGATGTCTTTCATGGAGTTTGATTTTGGCAGCTTCGCCGCGACTTTCAATCGCCGATTTCAAGCCGGCGCTCAGTGATTTGCTCCGGAACGATTGGCCGGGCCACGCTTCCGGGGCATTAAGATCCAGCCGCACGGTATTCGCTGGAATCGAGCGTTCTCAAACGTTCCCGAGCCGGGTCATACATCCAGTTAACAACCAGCCCTGCAAAAAGCAGCGCCGCGAAAAGTGTCGCCAGAACGAAGCCATATCCGGGATGACCAAAGGCATCGCTGATTGCCCCCATGGCCAGGGGGCCCAGAGCGGCCGCGGTGCAAGTGAAGAACAGGATCACGCCGGAGACCGCGCCGTGTTCGGTTTTGGGGAAGCAACTGATGCCCTTCGAATTAAGCGTCGGATAGATCATGGACATGAAAAGCCCCGACAGAGGCAGAAGCCAGATGGCGTATGACAGACCTCCGGCAACCGCACCGGCAAAGCATAGAAAGATAGCCAAACTGAAAATGGCCATGACGGACGTCCACTTGAATCGTTTAAGCACCCAAGCTCCCAAAAACCGGCCGATGGCGCGCAGGACAAAGAACACGGTAAGCGCATATGCAGCCAAAAGAGGGAAAGAACCTGCATAGTCCTTCAGGAGCGTAGGCATCCAGACATAAATCGCGCATTCGGTCGCGACGTAGAGGAAGATGCCCAGGGAGAATCCCAGAGCATAGCGATTCTTCATCATGCCCATCGTGCGGCGGAAATTGATAGGCTCATCAACGGTTTTGACGGTCGCGGGGTATTTGACCAGTTGGGCTGTTACGATCAGCAATATGCAAATTGTCCCCGCGATTACATACAGCCATTTCCAGGAAAGCCCCAAAGTTAGGAGCCAGGTGACAATGGCAGGCCCGATGATCGCCCCAACGCCGAAGAAACCCTCGACGGTATTCATCGTGGTGGTGTGTTCCGAGGTGGAACGCGAGATATCGCCTATCAACGCGAGGGCGCCGGTCTTGAAGATCCCGATCGAAACACCGGAGATGACAAGCAGCACGAGGAAGAACAGAAAAGTTCTCCCCGCCGCGAACAGATAGGAATTGAGCGCGAACAGGACGAGTCCGAGAATGATGGTCTTCTTCCGGCCGAGCTTGTCCGCGAGATACCCGAGGAAGATTCCCGCCAGTGCAATCGCCGTCATGGGGGCATAGTGGAAGGCTCCGGCGGCGGTATTGCTCAAATTGAATTCCTTGATAACCTCCGGGATGATCTTGCCCACCGAATCGGTGGTCATGGCAAACATCATGAACATGAGGAAGGTGAGCATTTTGATGACCGTCATATTGTGTGTTTGTGCCGATTGCGTGTTCATGAGAGTGCCTACTGGAACTGAACGCCGCCGGTGGCAGCGTCGCGAACGACCCTGTGCCGGAATTCGCCGGCTGGGCTTGTGCCGGCAATGAAAGCGCTCGGAAGCGACAAGTCCACCAGAAGTTTTATCCAGTGTTGGTCGAGCCTCCAGGTGATCGCTATCTGATGATCGGACGGGACGTCCACCTCCATCTTGCCGGCGAATGCGGGATGGGTGTTGCGTATTCGCATCAGTTCAAGTTGCCTTAGCACCAAAGGACGCGCCAGGGCCGCTCTGATTTCCGCGGGCTGGTAATAGTGCCGGTTAATGTCGCGCCCGACCCCCGACCGGGCCAGGAGTTCCATATCGTTGCCGCCTCCCAGAAGCCCAACATAGTAGACCTGTGGAATTCCCGGCGCAAAGAGCTGGAGGGCGCGGGCGATCAGATACTCGGTTTCCCGACCTCCCAACGCATCCAAGAAAGTGCAGTTCACCTGATACAAATCCAGGTTGTTGGCCGCCGTCCCGGTTGCCTGCCGGCTCTGACCCCGGCTTCTTTGGTGGATGGTTTCCACGAGTTGATCAATCGCCGCCGGAGACAAGAGCCCGGCATGACCGCTCGCATCGGCCCCCACATCAATCACTCCGATGCCGTCGTGGGTGTCCAGAACAGTCACCGTGTTGCGCGGACTGATGGTGAGCCAGCGCGCGAGCGGACGGGGATCGCGCTGAAAAAGCGCGTGCAGCACCAATGGGGGCAGGGCGAAATCGTACACCCAGTCAACCTGCCGGGCGACTTCGATCTGCCTCAGATAATGACTGTGGATCTCCACAAGAACTTCGATTCCGAGTGCGCGGGCTTTTGAGGTCAACTCGGCAATGAAGTCGAAGGTTTCAGGAATCATGAAACAACTGGTGCCCGGCTTTTTGATCGCGTACCCCACGGCGTCGAGCCGTATCATCTTGATCCCCGCGGCTTGAAATTTCCCGAGGATTGAGTCCAGATACGCTTCCGCTCGAGGGTGTCGGACATCAATGTCCACCTGCTGCGGATTGAACGTGGTCCACAGCATTTTTCGCTCGCCCGAAAGCAGCGTCACCGGGGTGAAAGGAAGAGTGGGACGAGGCCGATAGATGCCCAGGATCTCCGCTTCGCGAGCGCCCTGCGGGAAGACGCGGTCGAAAGTGAGAAACATGCCGGCGTACAGGGAAGCAGATCCATGCCGGGAGAAATCAAGAAACTGGGGGGACGAGGAAGAAACGTGGTTTACGATGAGATCCGCAACGATCTCGACCGTGTGGCCCAGAGCCCGCACGTCTTCCCAGGTTCCAAGGCGCGCGTCCACTTGCGTGTGGTCAATTGGGTCAAATCCGGCGTCCGCGCCATCAATGGGGGTGAAAAAGGGCAACAGATGCACCCCACCGAAGACTCCGTCCAATGGCCCTCTGAGCAGGGAATTCAATTCACTGAATC
>JBEKUQ010000695.1:0-3539 GCA_049514835.1 Verrucomicrobiota bacterium
AATCTCCGGAAGGTCCTGGTCTGCCTTGCCTTGGCTCTGGGCACCGCCCTCCTTTACCTGCCCGCCCTCCACTTCGATTTTGTCAACATCGACGATCCACTCTATATCATCCATAACCCCCACATCAGGACCTTGGACGACCAGTCCCTGGCCTGGTGCTTTCAGGCCGGCTATGCCTTCATGTGGCATCCGCTGACCTGGATGTCGCACCTGCTGGATTACCAATTATACGGAATCCGTTACCCCGGCGGGCATCATGCCAGCAGCGTCCTGCTCCACATCTTTAATTCCACCTTGCTCTTTCTGGTTTTGAACCGCATGACCAAGGCCCTTTGGCGCAGCGCCATGGTGGCGGCCCTCTTCGCCTGGCACCCGCTGCACGTGGAATCCGTCGCCTGGATCTCGGAGCGCAAGGATGTCTTGAGCGCCTTTTTTTGGATGCTGACCCTCTGGGCCTATGTCCGCTACGCGGAGGAATGCAAAAGGCAAAATGCAAAAGGCAAAAGGTTCTACGTTCTGGCGCTGGTTTTCTTCGTGCTGGGGTTGATGTCCAAACCGATGCTGGTAACGCTCCCTTTCGTCCTCCTGCTCCTGGATTGGTGGCCGTTGCAACGGTTCCAATTCCCCTCTCTTAATCTTAATCCTAATCCTACCCATGAACCCTCACCTCACCCTGACCCTCTCCCCTCCCATCGGATGGGAGCGGAGAGGGAACAGCCTGCGGGACTTGGGGGAGAGGAGGGCACGCGGCCTGCAGCAGCGACAGGTTCAGGTGAACAATGCGCGATGTTGCCCTCGGGGAAATCTAATCCTGATCTTAATCCGCAGAATAATCAGGGCTCGACGGAGTCTTCCGCCTCCGCCAAGGCTACGGCGGACAAGCGCCCTGGGAACAATTGGCAGTTGCTGATTGAAAAAATTCCGTTCTTCGTTCTCTCCATCCTGTCATGTCTTATCACGCTCGGAGTTGCCAGCCGGACGATGCTGCCGCTGGCCCGTCTTTCGCTTTTCCCGCGCCTGCTCACCGCGCTTGTCATTTACTTCCGCTACGTGAGCAAGATGATCTGGCCTCAAGGCATGGTCATCGCCTATCCCCTGGATTCCCCACTATCCACGCAAGAGGTGCTCACCGCCGGTTTGTTTCTGATCGTCGTTTCCGTCATCGCCATTCGTCTTTGGCGAAAACGGCCATTCTGGCTGACGGGGTGGTTGCTTTACTTGGGCGTTCTGGTTCCGGTGATCGGCTTGGTGCAAGTGGGGACGCAGCCGATGGCGGATCGCTACACCTACCTTTCCTCCATCGGGATTTTCCTGATTGTTTGTTGGGAAGGCCATGATATTGCCAGCGGCTGGCGTCATGGGCGCGCGATCCTTGGGACCGCCGCCGTGGCGGCGCTGGCCGCGTGTTGCGTGATGAGCGGCCGGCAGCTTGAGTATTGGAGGAACCCCTCCGCCCTTCATTTGCACAACATTGACGTGATGCCGAATAGTGTTGTGGCCCGCGCGGACTATGCGGCTTTTCTCCGTGACGACCTCCAGTTGGAAGCCGCCCGCGTGGAATGCGAAAAGGCCATCCTTCTCAAAACCAATGCCGCCTATCCGCATCAGATTCTGGGCGGCGTTCTCTTCCTGGAAGACAAGCTGGAGCAGGCGGAGGCCGAACTGCGAACCGCGCTTCGCCTGGAACCCGGCCGGCTGGATGCTCACATGGTCCTGGGACAGGTTGCCATTGCGCGCGATGCTCCGGCGGAGGCGGTGGCGCATTACAACACGGTGCTCGCCGCCGAACCCACGAACGCGGAGGCGCATTGCAATCTGGGCCGGGCGCTGGTCATGCAGGGCAAGGTGGAGGAGGCGCATGCTGAGTATGCCGCCGCCTTGAGTCTCGCGCCGCAATATCCCGAGGCCCATCATCAATTGGCCGTCCTGCTGGCCTTGGAGCACAACACGGCGGAGGCGGTCCAGCAATACCACACGACCCTCCAGTTGCAGCCGGATCGGCCGGACACTTTGAATAATCTGGCCTGGATACTGGCCACGGATCCTCGCGCCGAAACTCGCAATGGCAAGGATGCGGTCAGGCTCGCCTCGGCGGCCTGCAAGTTGACCCTGGGCCGAAACCCCCTCATGCTGGGAACCCTTGCGGCCTGCTTTGCCGAATATGGGGACTTTGAGAAGGCCGTCACCACGGCGCAGCAGGCGCATGATTTGGCGGTGGCCCAGGGCAAAACGGACATCGCCGCCCGGAACCTCCAATTGCTTGAACTTTACCGCGCCCGCCAGCCCTATCATGAGAAATGATTTGCTTCGCTTAAATTCCCTGTGATTGCCAAAGATAATCTGCGAAAGGTCCTGGTCTGCCTTGCGCTCGCCGTTGGCACCGCGTTCCTCTTTTGGCCCGTCGTCACCTTCGATTATGTGACGTTGGACGACCCGCTTTTTCTCATGAACAATTTTCATGTGAATCGCGGGTTCACCTGGGAAGGCTTGCGCTGGTGCTTCACCACCACCTACGCCAGCATGTGGCATCCGTTGACCTGGCTGTCTTACATGCTCGATTGCCAATTGTATCACCGCTGGCTGGGGGGAGATCACGCCACCAACCTGGTCCTTCATATCCTGAGTTCCATGTTGCTTTTCCTTCTACTCAACCGGATGACCCAGGCCTTTTGGCGCAGCGCCATGGTGGCCGCCCTCTTCGCCTGGCATCCCTTGCATGTCGAGTCGGTCGCCTGGCTCTCCGAGCGCAAGGACGTCCTATGCACGGTGTTTTGGATGCTGACCTTGTGGGCCTACTTCCGCTATGGGGAGGAATGCAAAATGCGGAATGCAAAACGCAAGAAATTCTATCTTCTTGCTTTGCTTTTCTTCGTGCTGGGATTGATGTCCAAACCCATGCTGGTGACGCTCCCCTTCGTCTTCCTGCTCCTGGATTGGTGGCCGTTGCGGCGCATGCAATTACCCTCTCTTAATCTTAGTCCTATTCCTAATCTTAATCCGAAAACAGTTCGCGGCTCGACAGAGGCTTCCGCCTTCGCAAAGCCTACGGCGGACAAGACGGCGGACGGGCGCCCTGGCGAGTCCCGCACTGCCGGGAATTGGCGGCTGTTGATCGAAAAAATCCCGTTCTTTGTTCTGTCCATTGCTTGTTCCGTTCTGGCCGTCAGCGCCGCTGCCTCCAGTATTCGAACCCTGGCCAACCTCACATTGCCGCATCGCCTGGGCAATGCGGTCGTCAGTTTCTTCCTCTACGTGGCCAGGACGATTTGGCCCCATAACCTGGTCGCGATCTATCCTTACGACACTGCCTGGCAGAACTGGCAAATCGCGGCGGCTTCGCTCTTTCTGATCGCTGTCTCCGCGGTCGCCTTCCGGTTTTGGAAGACCCGGCCCTATGTTCTTCTGGGTTGGCTTTGGTTTCTGGGAACACTCGTCCCGGTGATCGGGCTGGTGCGGGTGGGCGCGCAATCCATGGCCGACCGATACACTTACATCCCGTCCATTGGATTATTCATCGTGCTCATCTGGGGTGCTTGTGA
>JBEKUQ010000696.1:0-3368 GCA_049514835.1 Verrucomicrobiota bacterium
ACCGCCGCCCCGCTTTTCCGCAACGCCCGTCGCACCAGTTGCGGCACGCTCCGCCCGCAATACCCCTTGGCAGAAGCCCTCCGCGGTGCTATCTGTACCGGGTGTGCGGAAGCTCCACCAGTACCCGTCAGCCGGCTGTCGAATACGGCGTGCCCATGATACGTCAAACCTAACTCTATGAATACCCCGCGTGACGCCTCCCCCATTCCCGTCGAGATCCTCGACAAACTTCACGCCGTCCTCCGCCGCGACCGCTTCATCCGCCTCCAGGCCGGCCTGGCCCGCGCCTGCGCCGTCCTCCTCTCCGCCATGCTCCTCATGATGGCCCTCGACTGGCTGGCCGCCCCGCGCCAGGGTCCCTGGCGCTGGATTATGACCTGCTCCGCCCTGGCCTGCGGCGCTGCCGCCCTCCTCCTCGGCTGCATCATTCCCCTCCTGCGCCGCCGCTCCCTCGATTCCCTCGCCCGGCAAGTGGACCGCGCCCACCCCGCTCTCCAGGAACGTTGCCAGACCGTCGCCGAATTCGCCCAATCCAAGGACCAGCCCGATATTCGCGGCTCCGAGGGGATGATCCGCAAAGTCTCCCAACAAACCGCCGCCATGAGCGCGGCCGTTCAGCCCGCCGCCGTCGTCTCCAACCACATTCTCATTCGCGCCGCCAAATTCTTCGCCGCCGCCGCCGCCGTCCTCGCCCTCTTCTTCCTCGTTGACTTTCCTCGCGCCAAGGTCCTCTCCCTGCGGTTCCTTCAACCCGGCGCCGACATCACCCTCACCCGCTTGCAGTCCGCCACCGGCGACCTCGTGGCCGGCAAGGGCGAAAATGTCACCTTGGAATTCACCGCCACGGGCAAAGCCACCAGCTCCGCCAAACTCCTCCTCCATCCCACCAACGGCCCCGCCGAAGTCGTGGCCTTGGTCAAGGACCCCAAACAGTCCACCGCCGCCGTCTCCAAATTCTTCTACACCGCCAACTCCGTCACCGCCTCCTTTGACTACAGCGCCCGTTCCGGCGACGGCCAGACCCCCTTGAGCCGTGTCACCGTTCTGGATCGCCCCTCCCTGGCCGATGTCCAGTTCCGCGTCGAAGCTCCCGCCTACAGCAAGCTGCCCCTCGTCACCGAGAAAAGCCTCCCCCGCCACCTCCGCGCCCTGGAGGGCAGCAAATTGGAAATCAGTTTGCTCCCCGACCAGGAACTGGCCTCCCTCGATTTGAAATTCTCCGACGGCCCTCTCCTCCACCTGGAAAAAGGCCCTGACCAGCATTACCACTACAACACCCTCCTCACCAACAGCATCGCTTTCCAGCCCGTCCTCACCAACGTTCGTCATCTTGACAACCAGTCCCGCCCCAACTGCGACATCACCGTCTATCAGGACCAGCCGCCCACCGTCAACATCCTCTCCCCCAGCGACGTCATCACCGCCAGGCCCGATGACAAAATCCAGATCCAATTCGAGGCCCGCGACGATTTCGGCCTGTCCAGGGCCGACCTCCTCGTCAGCGTCACAACCGAAAATGGTTCCAATTCCCCGCCCATCACCATTCCCATTCCGCTCGACACCAACGAACTCGGCTCAAAGCTCATCCAAAAACAGGTCGAGTTGGACCTCGCCCAATTCAATCTCAAACAGGACCAGCAACTCAACTACAGCGTCCGCGTCACCGACACCAAAAACGATTCCAGCTTCTCCACGCCCCGCCCAGATGCCGAGGCTCTCCGCCAGGCGCAAAACTCCGCCCTGGCCTCCGCTGCCAACACCAATTCCCAGTCCAACGACTCTCAAAATCTGGCCCAGCAAAACTCCCCTCCAAACCAGGCCGGCCAGAACAACCCCGCCAATCAGTCCGCCCAAAATTCCGCCCCAAATCAGTCCCAGCAGAGTTCCGCGCAGAATCAATCCCAACAAAACACCGCGCAGAATCAGTCCCAGCAAAATACGGCGCAAAATCAATCCCAATCCAATACCGCACAAAACCAGTCCCAGCAGAGTTCCGCGCAGAATCAACCTCAACAAAACACCGCGCAGAATCAGTCCCAGCAAAATACCGCGCAAAATCAATCCCAACAGAACACCGCCACTAACCCTTCCCAGCCTAACATCGCGCGCATCCAGCCCCAGCAAAACACCGCCCAAAACCAATCCCAACAGAACAACGCTCAGAACCAGTCCCAGCAAAATACCGCGCAAAATCAACCCCGGCAAAACACCGCCCAGAACCAATCCCAACAGAACAACTCTCAGAACCAATCCCAGCCCGACGCCTCACAAAACCAGAACCAGTCGTCTCCGCCCCGGCAGGACCAGAATCATATCGCCATGGCCGCCCCCCAGTCCGGCGCCAACTCCACCCCCTCTTCCAACTCCAGCCAGCCTCCGCCCAACTCCATGTCCAAACGCGCCCTCGATGCCGCCTCCGGCCAGTCCTCCAGCGCCCAGCAAATGCGCATTGTTGTTGACCAATGGGCGCGCTCCTTCGACGGCCAGATGCGCGAAAAACAGGAATTGGCCATCGAACCCACCTTGCAGCTCTTGGAGCATCTCCTCCGTTCCGCCCACGACCTCACCGAGTCCAACCTCCTCGCCGCCCAATCCAAGGACGGCCTCGGTCCACGCCAAAACTGGGCCTTGGAAGAAAGCAAAGACCAGGTCCGCCAGGCCGACCGTGCCGTCCTGGATTTGAAGAAGGACTCCGCCGGCACTCCCTACGCCTTCATCGGCCTCCAGATTTCCGACATCGGCGACACCCACATCGCCCCCGCCCGCGAGCATTTGGGCGAAGTCACCCTCGAAGCCGCCAAGGCCAAGGACGACAAGGACCATCTTTCCCAGGCCTCCTTCCACCTCGATCAGGCCCTCAAAATGCTCGCCGACCTCACCAAAAACTACCAATCCGTCAAGCGCGACAACCAGCTCGCCGACGCCTTGCAGCAGTTGAAAAAAATGCACCAAATCTTCCTCCAAGACACCCAGGCCATGCTCGGCTCCAAAAAACCTCCCATCAATTCCGTCCCCCGCCAAATCGCCGAGGTGGACGACGATTACGTCGCCAAACTCAACCAGCTCCTTGAAGAACAGAAAAAAATCATGGCCGATCTGGCCAAAATCCTCGCCGACGACCCCCGCATGTTGCGCCGTTTCCTCGCCTTGCAGGAACTGGATGGCGCCACTCTCCGCGACCAATTGACTCTCCTCGCCCAGCGCCAGGATGCCCTCACCAAACAAACCGCCGATTGGACCGTCGCCGATCCCTCCGCACGCTCCGCTCTCGCCAGCCGCGATCTCCTCTCCCAGACCGCCGAACAAGTTGACGTCGCCTCGGCCGCCGCCAAAATGCACGAGAACATGATCACTTGGCTCCCCGACGG
>JBEKUQ010000697.1:0-4675 GCA_049514835.1 Verrucomicrobiota bacterium
GCAACCTATGGGAAAATGAACCCAGGGGAGGGAAACTATGGGCTGACACCTCGCTCTAAAAATGCATGATGGCAAGTGCAAAACCGAGCAAATATATGGTTTGACCCCTTTTCCCCCTTTTCTGCCCGACAGGGCCGGCCAATGAGTATGGTTCCCCGATTTTTCAACCACAAAGATCGCAGAGAGCCCAGCGCGGAAAGCCGCAACCAAAAAGGAACTGAACCACGGATGGACGCGGATGGACACGGATAATGGCCTTTCAACGCAAAGACGGAAAAAAGCTCCTTTGGACTTTGCGACTCTGCGTTACAAAAGGGAAGGAGAGAAGTCAGGGGAATGATTGTCAGGGGAATCATCCTTAGAACGCCTTCTTCCATTCCCCTGACAGACATTCCCCTGACTTCTTGGCTTTTCCGGCAAATTGGAGGACCGGGAATCTTGTCGGAAATGCTCGATTTTTTCTTATAGTGGCACAGAGAAAGGGTCCCTCTCTACGTTCTCTGCGTTCTCTGCGGTTAAACCCGTTTTGGATCCTCACTTCGCAGCGTGCTTCACGATCTTGATTTCCTCCTCGGTGAGGCCGTAAAGTTCATACACCAGGGCGTCGATCTTGGCGTCGAGTTGCTCGATGGTTTGTTCGATGGCGGCAAGATCGGCGGTTCCGGCCTCCTGCTCGACTGCTTTCATCAGGTCACGGATCGCGCGGAGATTGTCAGCGGCGGCGGGGCTGAAATAGACCAGCGGTTCGAGGCTGTTGACGAGCAATGAATATACCGGCTCCGGCTTATGGCCTTTGGTCCACTTCTTCTGCCGCGAATGTTCGCCCAGGAACCGGCGGCAGCAAGCATAAATGAATTGGCGGAGAGCGTCGTCCTGGAAAGCCAGCCGCAACACCGGCAAGGGACGCGGCTCGTTATCCGATTTTTCTGCGACGGCGGCGATGAATGTGAGGTTCCTGCCCTCCGGTTTCATCGTGATTTGGTGAACGAAGCCCGCGCGTTGCACATCGTCAATCAGAATTTCCGGCTTCACTTCCGCCGCGAAATCTTGTTGCAGGTAGTGGGCGAGATTGCAGGGGGTGCGATTTTGCGTGTGCAAAATCAAACGCTGCAAAATTTCCGGCAATTTCCTGAGTTGTATATATGCGGCTTGAATGGCTTCGACGCGCTCCTCGACTTCTTTCCCGATCCTCGTCTCGCTTTTGTTTTTCGGGTCAATACGTTTGATCGGCAATTGTTCAATGAACTGTGTGAAATATCGGAAGTAGCCGCCGCGCAGAGTCGTGCTGACCTGTTTGAGGTAAAAATCCAGCAGGCGGCTGTTCAACAGCCCCAAGAGATAAGCGGAAGATTCCTGCGCATCCTTATTCAAGGTGATTCCGTAGCCGGAAGTGAAGGCGAATTCTCCGGACGCATCGAAAGCAAATGAGGAATGAGCCGCAATGTCAGGCACCAGGATTTTAGGGAGCAACATGAGGTCAACATTTTGCAAGCGACCATACGCATACCAATCATCGCCGCGCATCCGGCCTTCTTCGCGCTCTTCGAGCGCCAGTTTATTCTGGCGCAGATAATCGTAGGCCAGCGGGAATTTTCTCCGCAGTTGCGTTTCGGCAAACAATTCCGCCCGGCCAGCTTTGAATTGATATGGGAGAATGACCACTTTGCTGCAAGTCTCCAAACCATAGCGCCGGATGTCCTGGCCTTGCAAAAAGAGGGCAATTGATTTGCGCTCTAATTTCACCTCTCGTTGCAATTGCACCGAAAATGCGGTGACCTTCGAATCGTTCATGGAGACCAGGTCCAAAACGTAAATAGGGTTCGCGCTGGTGCGGATGCCTTGGGCGATCCTGTCGGCCACATCGCGAAGCCGGATGGAGTTTTCGTTCAGCCTGGCAAAAAGCTCGGCGCCGTTGCCGAGCACAAAATTCCACTGGTCGCCCTTGAAAGTCGCCGGCGCGATTTTGCCGGAAGCGGCCGCGCCCGTCGCGCGCCAATCGTCCAAGTCATCCACTTTTATGAAGTGACTTTGTGCTTGACGAGTCTTTTCGAGAAACAGCAGACAGGTGTAAGTACTGGCTTGCGTAAAAACCTGCTGGTCGCCGAAAGAAACGATTTGGCGGACGTGCTTGCCGTCGCTCAAGAGTTTTCGCACCGGCCGACCATATTCGGCCTGGAAGAATTTGTGGGGGCAGATAAAACCGAAGAATCCGGTGGCATTGAGCAAATGCAGTCCGCGCTCAATGAAGCAGACGTAAATGTCGAAATTGCCGGAAGCCGCCGCGCGGTAGTTTGCTTTCAAGAACTCCGCCGATTCCGGCGCACCGGCCTGCATCACCTGGATGCGCTCGTAAGGCGGGTTGCCAATGACCACGTCGAAGCCGCCGCGTTTCATGGTTTCGGGAAATTCTTTCGCCCAATCAAAAGCCGCGTCGCCCGCCACGGATGGGTCGGCGATAAGCGAATTGCCGCGTTTGAAGTTGTTTGTAAGGTGCGGCAGCAGGTTGAGCGGCATGTCCCCGCGCTTTTTGCGGCGGAGGCGTTCGAGGAACGGGTCGCGGTTCACGGCCATGTAGCGCAGCCAAAGATTGAGCTTGGCCACTTCCACGGCCTGCCGGTCCAGGTCCACGCCAAAGATGTTTTCGGTGAGGACATGGAAAGGCGCGTCCAGCACTTCCTCGGCCAGGGCGAAGTCGGCATCAAAGAGCGCGCCGGCGCCGTTGCGCTCCTTCTTGATGCGGCGGCATTCCGCGTTGTAATCGTCGTACGCCAAAACCAGCGTATCGAAGGCGCGCAACAGGAAGGAACCCGAACCCATGGCGGGGTCGAGGACTTTGATTTCCGCGAGTTGGCGGATTTTGCCAATTGCGCCCTTGAAATTCTTGTAGCCGAGCAGGGTTTTGGCCTCGGCAAGGATGGGTTTTATTTTTTCGCCGAGCGTGTGCTGGACGATGTAGTCCACGATGTATTGTGGCGTGTAATAGATGCCCTCCTTTTTGCGCAGTTCGTCGGTGTCCTCGATGACGACGCGCCCGCGGTCCTGAAAGAGTTTGTGGGCGAGGAAGCGTTCATAGACCGCGCCCATCACGTCCTGCGACATGAGGCTGAAATCGTAGCTGTAAAGGTGGCGGAAGGCGAGGAGTTCACCCTGGCCGGTTTCAAAGCCGCAGGTGGCGGCGAGCTCGGGCGCGAGCGGTTCGTGGCCGACGACGGCGGCCAGCGCGGCATTGTCAATGTCGAGACCGTCGCAAAGGAGCGGTTGGTCGAACAACTCGGTGTTGAAATCCTTTTTGATTTCGATGAAGAGCGACTGGCGGACGACTTCGGCAAAGTTGGCATCCGCGCGGGCATAGAGCGACCAGTATATGCTGTAAGCGCGCGCGAGTTTGTTGTATTCGACCAGGCGGCGCGTTTCCAACATGCGGCAGAAGATGAAGCGGTCAAGGAGTTGCTGGCTGGCCAGGGTGATGTCTTCGAGCGAAAGTTTTTGATTCAGCAGGGCAAAACCGTTGGCAATGAGCAGGCGCCAGCGTTTGAGGTCGGTGAGAAATTGCTGGTCCAGCCCGGCCTTTTTCTGCTGGTCATAGAGTTCGTCAAGGCGGTTGGCCTCGAGGTTTTCGCGGGCGAGCATTTCCCAGATTAATTCCCGGCGCGCCCAAAGGTCGTGCAACCGGAAGGAAAAGGTGGGGCTGGACTCGTTGACTCGGATGAAATGAAACTGGGCGAAATTGGTGAGCAAAATCCACTTGACGGGATTTTCCATCTTGGTGATTTCCGGGCTGAGCCGGTAATTCTGGATATAGCCGCGCACCTGCTTCTGGTGTTTGTCGAAGAGGCTGGCCGTGAGGCAGTCGTTCAGGCTCTTGGCTTCAACGAAAAGGAGCGGGCGGTCCGATTTGAGCAAATAGTCCACCGAGTCGAGGCCAATTTTGAACTCGCGAATCGTGTCTGATTTTGCGCCGAATCCCAGGGCTTGAAAGAGCGGTTCGAGGAACTTTTGTTTTGTTTCCTCTTCCGGCTCCTGTTCGGCGGAAAACCCTGTTTGGAGCAGCCGCTTGGCCTCGGCAATGAGCGCCTCCAGCTTGGCGTTGAAATTCTCCTTGCTCATCAGCGGAGAGGCCTTTCAATCCCCGCAGGAGCGCGGGAAACGCCGCGTGGGGCAGGAGCGGCACGTTGTGGTACGGGCCACTGAAATCCGGCTCCGGTTCTTTTGGTCTTGGACGGCATGAAAGGCAGTTTAACAACCCCGACGGCATGACGGCAAGCAGGACTCGACGGGGCCTCGGCCAAACTGAAGCGCGGCCTGCCGGCTGATGGGACTTCTTCCGGTCCGTTTATCCTTTATAGAGCGCATGTCATTCTCGTCGAGGCTCCGGCGCGGCTGGAAGCCGCGCGAACCGGCAGGGGAACGGTGAAGGCGGAAGAATGCAGAATGAAGCGGTCGGCGAGTCGCCGACCGGGACAGGCGGGTCGCCTGTGCCACCCGGAACATTCGGGATGCCTGGAAGAAACAGCGGATGGTTTTTTGCTTCCTCGACTCGTCTCTTCTGGACGGCAACCTATGGGAAAATGAACCCAGGGGAGGGAAACTATGGGCTGACACCTCGCTCTAAAAATGCATGATGGCAAGTGCAAAACCGAGCAAATATATGGTTTGACCCCTTTTCCCCCTTTTC
>JBEKUQ010000698.1:0-3075 GCA_049514835.1 Verrucomicrobiota bacterium
GCGGCTCCCACTTGACCCGCGGCCGTTACGTGCAGGCCATCTGCGGAACATGCAACGCAACCCAGATAAGTGCCGTACATGTTCGCAAACGCAGTTCCCCAGGTGTGCCCGGAATCACCTGAGCAATAGAGATACGATCCTCCGCGCCCGGCTGCGCCCACACCGTATATTCTGCTTCCGTCAGCCGAAATGGCCAGACCGTAAGTGGGCGCTTTGGGAATGATACTCTGCCTCCACGTCGTCCCAAAATTGGTCGAAATGTACACGTTAAAGCTGCCGTCGGTATCCACCAGGTTCCGTGCGTCTGGCGAAGCGGCGAAATCGGAAACCGCAACCGGGGCGCTGTTTGAAGTCCAGGTCGAACCACGGTCCATGGAGGCGTAGAGATTGCTGCCGCTAACCGCCAGGATGGTGGAGCCGTTGGAGGAAACCGCAAAGACGGATCCGGTCCCACTGGTGGGCACGAAGCTGGCACCCAAATTGGTTGAGACATAAATAATTCCGCCCCTGGTCGCGGCCAGTTCGCGCCCATCGGCCGAAAGGACCAGCGCGCTCCAATCCGAGTTGGTTCCCGCCTGAACAAATCTTGGGACGGTGATGAAACCGACATCTCCGCCAAGCACCGTGCCAAAAACGTTTGAGGCCACTGCCTGATAATGATACGTCGTGTAGGGCGTCAAGCCGGTGATCAGATTGCTGATGCTCAACGCGTTGGAGCCTTGGAGGATCATTGCCGGCGTCAGATGGCCATAGTTAGTGTCAACACCCCACTGGAACCAGACCGTGGTGCTGGAATCGGATGAGATGGAAGCGATCAGATTCGCGGCATAAAGCGATGGGTCAGCAGTTTTGGTCGTGAGCAATGAAGGCAGGACGGTCACCACCGCATTGCTGCTTAGTGTTGCTCCAAACACGTTGCTCACCACGACAGCATAAGAACCCGAGTTGAGTTGGGTCACGTTGGTCAGCGTGAGGCTCGCACCAGTTGCGCCGATTAAATTTGTCCCGTTAAATTGCCACTGATAAGAAAGCGTTGCGACGGTCACAACGCCGACGCTGTAAGTGATATTCAGGCCGCCCGGAACATTCTGGTTAGCCGGCTGCGGCTGGGCGGTTATGATTTGCGGCACCACGGAAAGCATGGCCGTTTCGCTTAACGTGCTCCCATAACTGTTTGTGACCCAAACGGCGTACGAACCGGATTCAGTCTGACTTACATTGGTGAGGGAGAGAGTAGCGTTGGTCGCGCCCATCAAATTTGTCCCGTCAAATTGCCATTGGTAAGTAAGCGGCACGCGGGAAATTGCGCTGACAGCCAATGTGACATTGGTTTCAACCGGAACCACTTGGCTTTCTGGCGAGGCCGATATCCCGGGGGCAAAAGGTGGCCATGTATAAATGCCGCCGCCATGGACGATGGCGACCAATAGTGTGGCATCGGCTGAGACGGCAACATCGTACCACGTTTGGTTAGGACAGTTCATGGTTGACCAAGTTGTTGCGCGGTCCCGCGAGAGAAGAATGGAAGCACCCGTAACCGCAACACATATGTTTGCGTTCGCAGAAGCGGCAGTGCGCCACCAATAACCTGGACCGCCCGCCGCCGCCCAGGTGGCGCCAAAATCCTGTGATGAATAAATTTGCGGTGGATCTCCGACCTGAACCGTACACACCGCCACCAACACGCTGCCATCGGACGATGAGGCAATAGAATTCCAGATCGCTCCCGGTGCGGAGGTCAGTGTCCAAGTGGCACCAGAATTGGTGGTGTTGTAGATCCCGCCGCCGTTGATTATGCCTCCTGCCCCTACGGAGCCGGTGACTGCCGCTGCCAATCTGGTTCCGTCTGCCGAGGAAGCAACCGAAATCCAATTCGCACCTGGAGCAGAAGTCGCCGTCCAATTCTTGCCCGAATTGGTGGACGTCCAGATTCCGCCACCGCCCACAACGGCCACCATCTTCTTGCCGTCCACCGATGAGGCGACAGCGGTCCAATTATTGCTCGGCGCATTGCCCGCATTCCAATTCGTGCCGGAATTGGTCGAGAACCAAATGAGGCCGACGCTGGCGGCGACGATATCGCCGCCGTTGGTCGAGCAGGCGACCGCAGTCCAGTTCGTCGTCGGCGCGCCTGTCAAATTCCAATTTCCGCCTGAATTTGTGGAGGTGTAGATGCCGCCGACATTAGCTACGGCGACGATTCTCCTCCCGTCAGCGGAACACGCCACAGCGGACCAGGCATTAGTGGGCGCCGAGGTCAAGGTCCAGTTCTGGCCAAATGCGGAAGTAGCGGCAACACAGAAACCCCCTCCTGCGATCGTGACAAAAAGCGCCAACCTCTTTGCCGCAATCGCACACACGCCAGTTGCAATGTGCATGTCGGCCCACATAAACCGCCTCCGACCGAGGCGCGGAACGCCTTATACAACTGCACGCAATCCTGGCAAATGGAAGGCTCAAGGTCAATAAAAAAGGTTCCTCGATGTTACCACTGGATCTGATCTGGGAACGGCGGATTGGGGGAGCGCGTGCGTCTCGCGCGCCGTGTTTGGCGTCCCGCCAAACACCTTCCAGCTTGACCTCTCCCGAAAGGCAGCGTATCGGAAAATGAACCCCGGTGAGGGAATCGGCGAAGAGGTGGGTCGCGAGACGCGCCCCACGGCAACCGGGACGGTCGCGCTCCCTTTTCGGCTTTCCCGGCCCGCCCCGTGGCGTTCGATGGCAAGGCGGAGATATTGGACTGATTTGCTTTCGTCCCTAACGGGACTTGATTATGCTTTTGGGAGGATACCCAGCCATAAATGGCTGGGCTATTTTCGGTAACAGATCAGGGAGAATGCCACTTTTCAATTCGGCCGGCGCGTGCGCGGTTTTGGCAGGAAAGGGTTCCGTCGGCGGGACGCCGACGGGTGCAACCGGGACGGTCGCGCTCCCTTTTTGGCTTTCCCGGCGCGCTCGGTGGCGTTCGATGGCCAGGCGGAGATGTTGGCTTGATTCTCTCTCGTCCCTGACGGGACTTGCCGGGTTTTGTTGGCCGATTTACCCAGCCATAAATGGCTGGGCTATTTTCGGTGA
>JBEKUQ010000699.1:0-3074 GCA_049514835.1 Verrucomicrobiota bacterium
GATGTGGTGATGTCGCAATACTGTTTTCTGGTCTATCCCCTCGTCACACACCTGTTCGGCGCCAATCCCATCGTCGTCCCCGCCCGCGATTACGGCCACGACCTCCCCGCCTTGGGCCGCGCCCTCACCCCGCGCACAAAAGTGATCTTCCTGGCCAATCCCAACAACCCCACCGGCACGCTGGCCAGGCCGGAGGAACTTCTGCAACTGCTCGATCAAATCCCGCCCCACGTCCTCATCGCCCTCGACCAGGCCTACATCGAATTCCTCCCTCAGCCACAGGATCTCCTCCCCCTCATCCTCCGCGCCGAAAAACCAAACCTCATTCTCCTCCGCACCTTCTCCAAAATCTACGGCCTCGCCGGTTTGCGCCTCGGCTACGGCATCGGCCATCCCGGCTTCATCGCCGCCCTCGAAAAAATCCGCCAGCCCTTCAACGTCAATTCCCTCGCCCAGGCCGCCGGCCTCGCCGCCTTGGACGACGCGGCCCACGTGCAAAAGACCCGTCAAAACAATGCCGACGGCCTGCAATTCTTTGAAAAGGCCTTCCGCGAAATGTCCCTGCAATTCGTCCCCTCCTCGGCCAACTTCATTCTCGTTCGCGTCGGCGATGGCCGCGGCATCTTTGCCCAATTGCAGGCCCGCGGCGTCATCGTCCGCCCCATGGATAATTATGGATTGCCCGAATGGCTCCGCATTTCCGTTGGCCTTCCCCGCGAAAACCGCCGTTGCCTCCGGGCCTTGCAAAAAATCCTCCGCAAGAAAACCTGACCGCCCTCCGTGCGTAGGGCAGCCATCCTGGCTGCCGGTTCGGGCGGCATCTTGCCGCCCCCTTCCTCCCATTGGTCCTATAAGTCCCATTCGCCCATCCCCCAGTCGCCCCCGCTCCAATGTGAATAACCCCCTGAATAACCGGTTGATAACAATCCACACTTTTTCCTCGTGTCCCCTCCCCTTCCCATCCACCATCCCCGTCCACAAATCAGAAAGGTGAACAGTCCAAATGCCGGCCGAAGAAAGAGTGCTTTGTTTTGAGCGGAAACTCCTCGAACAGTTGGGCCTGTTTCAGGGCCTCAGCCTGGATGTCGCCAAATACCTCCCCGTTCTCACCTCCGCTGCGCACCTGCTTTACCTCAACCGCAGCGACGCCGAGCAGGACAAGCGTTACAAGCAGCTTATCCCCTACGTCCTCCTCGTCTGCAACGACAAGATCCTCCGTTACCGTCGCGGCAAGGGCGGCCAGGAAACCCGCTTGCACGGCCTCTATTCCGTCGGCATCGGCGGCCACATCTCCGAGGAGGATCACGGCCTTTTCTCCAACGACCGTGGCTACCAGGACGGCATGC
This sequence comes from Verrucomicrobiota bacterium, assembly GCA_049514835.1. Lineage (GTDB taxonomy): Bacteria > Verrucomicrobiota > Verrucomicrobiia > Limisphaerales > Palsa-1400 > JBEKOF01. The sequence goes on from JBEKUQ010000699.1 coordinate 1,347, forward strand.
GCCGTGAACTCATGGAAGAGGTCTCCATTGATGCCGGCCATGTCCCGGCCGTGGCCGCGATCAACGACGACAGCACCGACGTTGGCTGCGTCCATTTTGGCGTCGTCCACCTCATGCGCCTGCCCGCCGAGAACATCCCCGGCCGCTGCACCGGCATTGTCGGTCCTGAATTCATCCCCATCTCCGGCGCCGTCAACGATCCCTCCGGTTACGAATCCTGGTCCCGTTTCTGCCTCCAGCACCTCCCTTCCCTCCTCTCCCCATCCGAATCCCAATCTTAATCCTAATCCCCAAACCAGTAGGCAGGCCGGGCAGTCCCCCTCGTGCGCCAACTTGTCCCGCCAAAAATTCGGCGCAGGCGGCCTCGTGTCCATCCTATCCGTCCTATATGTCCTCTATGTCCCATCCCCATATCGCCAACAACCTGCCCGCCATTCCGTCCGCCACCCATTCCACTTTTCATTTTTCATTTTCCATTTTCCATTTTCCATTTTGCATTTCCCCCGCCCCCTGCTAACAATGCCCTGTTCGATTAACTGGAAACTTGACATCTGACTTGTGAAACCGACCGATCTGCGCGAAATCCTGCAATACATTCCGCGCTTCCGCGAAAAGATTTTCGTCATCAGCATTGATGGCGCCATCGTCACCAGCGAGAATTTCGCCAACATCCTCCTCGATGTCGCCGTCTTGCGCTCCCTTAATATCCGTGTCGTCCTGGTCCACGGCGCCGCCGCCCAGATCGCCGCCCTCGCCGCCGAACAAAATGTCCTGCCCTCCAATCTCGACGGCACCGGCGTCACCGACGCCCCCACCCTCAAGCTCGCCCTCACCGCCGCCAACCGGCTCACCCATGAAGTGCTCGAGGGCTTGAGCGCCATTGATCTCCGCGCCGCCTCCTGCAACGCCCTCATCGCCCATCCCCTCGGCATCATTCACGGAGTGGACCATCTGTTCACCGGCAAGGTCGAACGCGTGGACGTGGAGATGTTGCAAGGCCTGCTCGCCCAGGGCATCGTCCCGGTCATGCCGCCCCTCGGTTTTGACGGCGACGGCAGGACCTTCCGCGTCAATTCGGACTCGGTCGCCCTCGAACTGGCCAAGACCCTCAACGCCGCCAAACTCATCTACATGGCCTCCCAGGACGGCCTGATCTGCCAGGGCAAGTTGATCCGCCAGGTGCTCGTGGCCGACCTCGACGCCCTGCTGGCCCAGCACAAAAATGATTTCGCCCCGGCCATCCTTTCCAAGGCCCTGCACGCCTCCGCCGCCTGCCGCGCCGGCGTGCCCCGCGTCCATATCATCAACGGCCGCGTGGATGAGGCCCTCCTCGCCGAGGTCTTTTCCAACGAGGGCATCGGCACCCTCGTTTACGCCAACGAATACCAGCAGATCCGCCGCGCCATGAAGAAGGATGTCCGCGCCATCCTATTGTTGACAAAAGATTCGGTCGAGACCGAGGAACTCGTCAAGCGCAGCCGCGCCTCCATCGAAAAATCCCTCGCCGATTTTTATATTTTTGAGACCGACAAAAATCCCGTGGCCTGCGTGGCCCTGCATCAATTGGATCAGACCAGGGCCGAGCTGGCCTGCCTCTACGTCAGTCCCTTGCATGAAAACCATGGCATCGGCCAGAAACTCATTCAATTTGTCGAGAACAAGGCCCGCGAACTGGGCATGACCGAGTTGCTCGTCCTCTCCACCCAGGCCTTCACCTATTTCCAGTCC
>JBEKUQ010000700.1:0-2958 GCA_049514835.1 Verrucomicrobiota bacterium
GTGGCCGTCAACCGGTCGCCCGCCTGCCAAAGACACACGCCCCCGGCAAAAAACAACACACTGAGCAACCCCCAGAATCTGGACCTTATTCGCATGGATTACCTCCGGCAAATTCGATGCTGCATGGACAACGCGCTCTCATAAAGTCAGTCGGCGGGGAGGATATTGAAGCTGTCAACCTGGATTCTCACATTGGCGGCGGCGGGGTCGCCGACCAGATGGCAGACGGTGCGGGTGACAAACTCGCCGGTGATCTGGTAATTGGTGCAGAGGTTGAACAGAGCGGGCTGGCTGCCGAAATAAATGTCCTTGGGCTTGAGCGCCTGGCCGAAGCCGTAGATGACAAATTGCGGCTGGCCAAGTTTGAGCAATCCCGCCACCTGCTGCGGGATGGCCTCGACCTCCTCGTCGGTAAAAGCGCCGGCCGGGCCAGGCAGGAACGGGGAATCAATCGAGAGCATGGGCGCATTGAAAACTCTGCCCAAGCTGTGGAAGGTTTGGTCCGCCTCGGCGTTGCGCGCACTGTTGATGCCGGCAAGGAAATTTGTAAAGGGGTTGACATTGCTATCATGTTCAATGACATACATGCCGTCCAGCAGCGGGGCAATGTTGGTCGGATCCACCACCAGGTTGGGGCCGATGGGATAAGGCGGCGTGGTGGGGTAGGAGATGTTGGTATTCACGTAAAGCCCGCTGAACAGGGCATGCCAGGGGGCCGAATTGGTCTGGTTGACCGAGAGCAGGCCGCGCACGGCGTTGTCGTTGGGCGCGGTGGTGAAAAGATCCAGCAGCGCGTAGTCGTTGGTCGGATAAGTGTCGAGGGTGCTGACCCAATTGTTGGTCCACGTATATTCACTCTGAGTCAACCCGGGGGTGACGAGCGGGCTGGTGTCCGCCTTCAAGAAAATGGTTTGCCAGGGCGTGCCGCGATGGACGCGGCCCAGCCAGCCGATGCTGGGGAATTTATTGGTCGGGAAATTCCAGTTGTCCGACTGGAATATGAGCGGGTCCTTCAGGGTCATATTCGCGCTGTAGTTTGTATAAGTGCGGGTCGGCCACGGTTCATAACGGCTGTTCTTGATGAGGATCGTATTTGTCCTGACGTTCAACAATCTTGCAATGGCCGGCGGCGGGGTGAGATCGCCCACCGTATAATGGACCAACGGGTCATTCACCAGCAACGTATTGGTTGCGCCGGTGAATACCGTGGCCGCCACGTCGTTGGAACAGCTAAAATAGAGATTTGAGTTGACGGTGACCGGGCCATTGGAGCTGGTTTGCACAGTGGTCTTTCCGTTAAGTTCTGCGGTGAAATAGGGAGAAAGTGACATCCCGTTCGCGATTTGATTGAGCACCCCCTGCGAGGGACGGCCAGGCACCGGCGTTGGATCCCAGTAATTGGAACTGGACTGGGCCACCGAGGAGCCGGAGCCGCCCCCCCCGGCCTGGGTGGTGGGATGGAAGGCGACAGAATTCAAAATGTTGGTAAGAACCAGGTTTGTGCCGAAAGGCCCAAGGTTGACGAAATCAAAGACTTGCCTGGTGTTGGGGTCCACCAGGGCATACATGACCAGGTTGGTGACCGAGAGGGTCCAGTTGTAAACCGGCCAGGTGGTTTGACTCAGGTCAGCCAGTTGGAAACCCCCGTTGGTATTGGCCCACTGGCTGATATCGAAGTTAGGTATGTTGATGTCGCCCGACACAGGGAGGAATCTTCCTTTGGTCTCGGAGAAATAGGCCTGCGGAAGAGGGGTCACGTTGGTCTGCAAGACAGCCAGCATTCCGCCGGCCATGTCTGCATTGACCATGCTGCCATAACCGCGCCAGAAGCTCGAGGTAAAGTTCGTCCAGCCGCCGACGTTGGTGGCAATGCCTCCCGGATTTGAGGCCGAATTATTCGTGAGGACGATGGAAACACAATTGGTGGCGATGATCTCGAATGGGATGGTGACGTTCGCCGCATAGGAATTCAAAGCATCCATGCCACAGTAGTTGGAAACGGAGCTGACAAAAAATTCATTGGTTCCATCGTGGGCCGGAGGTTGAGACGGGTCACCATACAATGGGCCGTTGGGAGCGGGCCTTCTCTTGAAAAGCAGCTTGCGCGTGATCATCCAGGAGGTGCCGGAAATGCATCGGTCGAAGGCAGGCAATCCTTTGACGGCCCCGACCACCCACGGGATGCCCCACACATTGTCATTGGTGCCGATGCTTGGATCCCAAGGCAGCTTGAGGCCCACGCCCGAGTTCGCGGGGCCTTGCGGGGGAAGCATGTTGCCGATTCGGTTGGCGGCGTCCGTGGTCACCTGCGTGTAGCCAACGATGTAGAGCACTTGGTTGGTGCCACCGTAATTTGTGGAGAAAAAGAGCGGGCGATAGACGGTCGGGTAAGGGAGCGACCCGGCCGGCACGACGTGATTGGTGGTGGCGTCGTAGATGTTGGCGGCGAGCTGGAGCATGCGATGGAGTTGTTCGGTGTAGCGGATGCTCGGATTGAGTGAGTTATAGACAGGGATGTTGGTCAGGCCGAAGTGGATGTAGGAGATGTTGGTCGGGAAATAAACCTGGTTGGGAGCGACGCCGGTGACGAGGTAATTGGTGACGAGAAAATTCTGGGAGCGGAGCAGGCTCTCGGCGGCATTGGTGAAGAAGGCCAGCGGGCTGGACCAGGGCGCCAGAATGGCGGGAGAAGTGTTCAGGCCATTGGTAATTTGAATGCTGTTATCGTAGTCGAGGTTCACCTTGGGGCGCAGAACGGTCGGAGGCGCCATATTGGTGTAGAGGAAGCTGACATCGCCATAGACAAACGTTTGCAGTTCGGGCGCGGAGCCGGTGCCAATGGAGGCGAGCAGGCGCTGGAAGGTGTATCGGTCGTAGGAATTGGTGTTGGCACCCGCCGCGAGCAGGCGGTTGACGAAGGCCGGGGAGGTCTTGTTGGTGTTGAACACGTCCTGGATA
>JBEKUQ010000701.1:0-2904 GCA_049514835.1 Verrucomicrobiota bacterium
GGAGGGCCTGGGTGTTGGCCTGGAGGAATTCCATGGCGAAATGGACGCCGTGGAGGGTGCGGCCTTCGACGGGGAGGTCGCGGGGTTTGGTGGCGCCGGTGCAGAGGATGACGGCGTCGAATTCGCGGAGGAGGCGGTCGGCGGGGTAGTTGCCGCCGACGTCGGTCTCGGTGTGGAAGACGACGCCCTCTTCTTCCATTTGTTTGACACGCTGGAGGACGAGTTTTTTGTCGAGCTTCATGTTGGGGATGCCGTACATGAGGAGGCCGCCGAGGCGGTCGGCGCGTTCGAGGACGGTGACGAGGTGGCCGGCGTGGTTGGACTGGGCGGCGGCGCAGAGGCCGGCGGGGCCGGAGCCGACGACGGCGATTTTTTTGCCGGTGCGAAGGGAGGGGGCGTGGGGTTGGATCCAGCCTTCGGCCCAGCCTTTGTCGGCGATGGCGCATTCGATGTTTTTGATGGTGACGGGAGGGGAGTTGATGCCGAGGACGCAGGAGCCTTCGCAGGGAGCGGGGCAGACGCGGCCGGTGAAGTCGGGGAAGTTATTGGTTTTATGGAGGCGTTCGAGGGCTTCGCGCCAGAGGCCGCGGTAAACGAGGTCGTTCCATTCGGGGATGAGGTTGTGGATGGGACAGCCGGAGGCCATGCCGCTGAGGAGGAGGCCGGTGTGGCAGAAGGGAACGCCGCAGTCCATGCAGCGGGCGCCCTGCTGGCGGAGTTTGGATTCGTCGAAGTGCAGGTGGAACTCGTGCCAGTCGCGGATGCGTTCGAGGGCGGAGCGGTCGAGGGGGAGTTCGCGGAGGTATTCTAAAAAGCCGGTGGGTTTGCCCATGGTGGGGGGAATTAAGAATTAAGAATTTTGAATTATGAATTAAGTTTAGGATTAAGAATGGTCAGGGTTGGCGGTTGGCTTGATCTTTGGAGGTGAATTCTATCCGCCGCCGATGCGAGCGAGGTCGCGGGCGTTGGCCTGGAAGGCGGCCATGACGGCCTGGTCGCCGCTGAGGCCGGCCTTTTCAGCGGTGGTGATGGCTTGGATCATGCGTTTGTAGTCTTTGGGCATGACTTTGACGAATTTGGGGATCATTTGGTCCCAGAGAGCGAGGACTTTGAAGGCGCGCTGGCTGCGGGTGAGCTGGGCGTGGCGCTGGATCATGAGGCGAACGGTTTCGATTTCAGAAGGGTCTTCGAGGCGTTCGAGGGTGACGCCCTGCTGGTTGCATTGTTTGGGGAAAACGCCGGTTTCGTCGAGGACGCAGGCGACGCCGCCGGACATGCCGGCAGCGAAGTTGCGGCCGGTGGAACCGAGGACGACGACGAGGCCGCCGGTCATGTATTCGCAGCCGTGGTCGCCGACGGCTTCGACGACGGCGTTGACGCCGCTGTTGCGGACGCAGAAGCGTTCGCCGGCCATGCCGCGGATGTAGGCCTCACCGCCGGTGGCGCCGTAAAGGGCGACGTTGCCGATGATGATGTTTTCCTCGGGGACGAAGGTGGAGCCGTCGGGCGGGTAAACAATAATTTTGCCGCCGGAAAGGCCCTTGCCGAGGTAATCGTTGGCGTCGCCTTCGAGGAGGAAGGTCATGCCGCGGGGGAGGAAGGCGCCGAAGCTCTGGCCGGCGGAGCCTTGGAAGAGAAGGCGGATGGTGTCGTCGGGGAGGCCGTCTGCGCCGTATTTGCGGGTGAGTTGGCTGCCGACGATGGTGCCGACGACGCGGTTGACGTTTTTGATAGGAAGGGTGGCGGAGACTTTTTCGCCGCGAAGGAGTGCGGGCTGACAAAGCTGGAGGAGGGTGGTGTTGTCGAGGGCCTTGTCGAGGCCGTGGTCCTGGGGAATCTGGCAGAAGCGGCCGACGTCGTCGGGCATTTTGGGCTGGTAGAGGATGTTGGTGAAGTCGAGGCCGCGGGCTTTCCAATGTTCGATGGCGTCCCTGGGTTCCAGGAAGTCGGCGCGGCCGACCATGTCGGAGAGTTTGCGGAAGCCGAGTTGGGCCATGATTTCGCGGACTTCGGAGGCGATGAAGCGCATGAAGTTGACGGCGTGGGCGGGGTCGCCGGTGAAGCGTTTGCGGAGTTCGGGGTCCTGGGTGGCGACGCCGACGGGGCAGGTGTTGAGGTGGCAGACGCGCATCATGATGCAGCCGAGGGCGACGAGGGGCGCGGTGGCGAAGCCGAATTCCTCGGCGCCGAGGAGGGTGGCGATGACGACGTCGCGGCCGGTCTTGAGCTGGCCGTCGGTTTCGACGGCGATGCGGCTGCGGAGGTTGTTGAGGACGAGGGTTTGATGGGTTTCGGCGAGGCCAAGTTCCCAGGGGATGCCGGCGTGTTTGATGCTGGTCTGGGGCGAGGCGCCGGTGCCGCCGTCGTAGCCGCTGATGAGGACGACGTCGGCATGGGCCTTGGCGACGCCGGCGGCGACGGTGCCGACGCCGACTTCGGCGACGAGTTTGACGCTGATGCGGGCCTGGCTGTTGGCGTTTTTGAGGTCGTGGATCAATTCGGCGAGGTCTTCGATGGAATAGATGTCGTGGTGCGGGGGCGGGGAGATGAGGCCGACGCCGGGGGTGGCGAAACGGACTTTGGCGATCCAGGGAAAGACTTTTTGGCCGGGCAACTGGCCGCCTTCGCCGGGTTTGGCGCCCTGGGCCATTTTGATCTGGAGTTCCTGGGCCTTGACGAGGTAGAGGCTGGTGACGCCAAAGCGGGCGGAGGCGACTTGCTTGATGGCGCTGTTTTTGGAATCGCCGTTGGGCTCGGGCAAGTAGCGGGCGGGGTCTTCGCCGCCTTCGCCGGTGTTGCTTTTGCCGTGGATGCGGTTCATGGCGATGGCGAGGGATTCGTGGGCCTCCTGGCTGATGGAGCCGTAGGACATGGCGCCGGATTTGAAGCGGCGGAGAATGTCTT
>JBEKUQ010000702.1:0-3521 GCA_049514835.1 Verrucomicrobiota bacterium
ACTAACGTGGTCATCACCACCGGCGGCAGCGGCTATGCTTGGCAGCGAACGAATCAGGTGTTGAACGTACCCATGCCCACGGTGACCTTTAGCGGCGGCGGCGGCAGCGGCGCTGCGGGCACTGTGTTGATGTCCACCGCCAGTGGGTGTCAAATTGAAGGCATCGTCAACCAAAACAGGCCAACCGACACGGCTGACACTTCCGCCAACAACGCCGGCGGTAACGGCTGGAACTGGGCCAACGCTGGATACGGCATCCCTACTGCCGACGACGTTTACATTCCAGTCAATCAGATCAGCGTGGTCAGCATCGTCGCGGGCAGCGGGTTGAATGGCGTCGGACAGCCGACTCCCGGAGGCCCTCAGGACAACAACTACTTGATCTATGTCAACGGCGTGCTGGTCGAGGACACCGCGGCCGGATTTGTCAGTGGGTTGACCCTTACCGTCACCAACGGAGCGGGCTATCTTCCGCACGGAGGGAACATCGCCTTGACGTTCAATACACCCCTGGGCGGGACGCCGGCCACCGGATACATGACGGTGAGCAGCAGCACTACCATCCCCGGGCATATCAGAAGTGTCACCCTTACCTCCGGTGGCAGCGGCTATACCGCGGCGGATCCGCCGGTGATCACGATTCCGGCGCCCACCGACACCACCGTCCCCCAGACCAATGCGGTGATCACCTTCACCTACCAGAGCCTGGGAAATTACCTTCCTTCGACCTCTGGCGGTGTTCCCTCGCTCGCGGGTGCGGCGTCCGCCGGCTGGAACGGCGGCGGCATGAGTGAACTGATTTACAATCTGCCACACGGCACCTATGGGTCTGGCAATGCCAATTCCACCTTCGGTATCGGCGATCAGGCCGGCACCGGCGAAATTGGTTTGACAGGCTACCTCGGCGATGTTGTTATCTACGGCGAGGCTCTTTCCACTGCCGGCAGGCAGGCCTTGGAGAATGCCGAGGGCGCCAAATTCATCACCGGCGCAACCGAATCCTTCTCCATATCCACCTCCATTGGCAACGGCACGATTGTCGGGCCTGCGACCGTGGTCCAAGGCTATAGCGCCACCTACACCTTCCTGCCCACGATCGCTTACGCCATCAATGGCGTCACGGTGGACGGCGTGTCTGTCGGCGTGGTGACCAGCTACACGCTTAACAACGTGTCGGCCAACCATTCCATCGTCGTGAGCACCGTGGCGGTTCCTCCTCAGAATATCACCGTGACTTATGGAGCCGGCGGCACCATTACAACCAATGGCACGATCATGCCCACCGGAGCCAATTGGGCCAACATCACGGGTGGCTCGAGCCCGGCTTTCGCGATTGCTGTTAATCCCGGCTTCGCCCTCGGCGTGGTCAAGGCGGATGGCGTTACCATACCCAACGCCACGATTAGCGGTGCGGGGGGAGTTTACACCTTCGCCAACATTGGCGGCAACGGCTCAGGCCCGGGCCACACCCTCACGGTGACCTTCGTCGCCCTCCCCAGCGGACCGGGCATTGCGAGCGCCTCTGTTGCAGGTGCCGTGCCGGAATCGGAATACTTGTTCTTCTCGGTGGATACCGCCTCGCTTCCGCAGCTTCCGACATTCACCGTACCCACCCCGATCACCAATTGGCCCATGTTCTATTCTTCACAAGGCGTCACGAACATGATTCAGGGCGCCAGCGGCGGCACCCCTGCCCTTGCCAAAACCTTCACCGACGCCAGCGGCGTCGTCTGGGAGCAAAATATTGAGGGCGAAGGTCCCACGAGCACGGGTTATCAATTCTACCCTGGCGCCGTCGGCGCGACCACTGGAACCTCTCTGGCAAACAGCGGCGCAACCATTGTTACCGTCGTCTCTCCAATTGAGAACGGCGTCGGCGCCGGAGATCCCTGGCATTCCATCGTGGATGTGTTCTTCGGCTGCGTGGAGTTGAGCGTCAATCCCGGCTCCGGCCTCATTCAAGCCATTGTGGATAACGACAAGGGGGGCTATGATGGCACCGCTTCTCCCGTTGCCACCAGCACCTATGCCATTCCCAGCGGCTCCAACACCGTCCTCAGCCTGGTGGTTCAGCCCAACGGCAGTTTCGCCGTCTATGCCAATACGGTTCTGGTCATCACCAATGCCGGCCTTGGGCCTCTTTACATGACGGCGGGTAATCAAGGATTTACCTTCGCCAACAACATCCAGATCGGCAGTGACGGCCCGGACACCTGGTCTTGCTTCAATGGCTTGATCGGCAACACTTACTTCTGGACGACCGCGCTGACCACGACCGAGCGCACCAACTTGGAAGCCGCCCTCATGACCGAGTTCCATGCCGTCGTGCCCCCGAACTTCAACTGGGTTGGCCCCAACAACGGCAACTGGAGCGACGTCAACAACTGGAGCAATACCGTTCCCTTTGCCGTCAACACCGTCCCAGGAACCGGCGGCAGTCAGACACCTGTCTTCTCCTTTGCGGGTGCGGGCCAAACGGTCAACTTGGACACCCCCGAATCAGTCGCGGGCTTGATCTTCAGCACCAACACCGTCATTGATTCGCCGGCCGGCAATATCCTGACTCTGAACAACGGAACCGCCGATCCGACCATCACAGTGAGCAGCAATGGCGCTTCGGCCACCATCAACGCCGTGTTGAGCTTGTCGCAAGGCCTCAACGTCGTTGGGCCAGGCACGTTGACTTTGGCGACCAATGTCACCCTCGGCGCCACCATCAACGGCTATGTTGAGATCGCGCAAAACGCCAGTTCCACCGCCTCCGTCGTCCAAACCGGCGGCACGCTCACGACCTTCTCCATCGCCCAGTCCTGGGCCTCGGGCAACGGCCCTGGCGTCATGCTGGGCGGCGCCGACAACTCCGCCACCTCGGCCTCCTATAGCCTCAGCGGCGGCACCCTCATCACTCCGAACATCGGCTGCGTGACTGAGAACTTCGGGGTTACCCCTAACGTGCTGGTTCCTCCCAGCACTCGTGGTGCCACCGCCATTCTCTATCTCAACGGCGGCGTGCTCCAGGCCAGCGACAACGATTCCGTGGACGCTAACGCCCTCGCGGAAGGCAGCGCCCACCTCATCTTTAACACCACCCATACTTACGTGCAGACCGGCGGCGCCATCATCGACACCGTCGGGTACAGCGACTCCATCGCCGTCCCGCTCGAGCACTACCCCGGCGGTCCGGGCCTTGACGGCGGCTTGATCAAGTTGGGTGCCGGCACCCTGTCTAATCTCACCACCGTGACCTATACCGGCCCGACCGTGGTTTCCAACGGCATCCTCGCCTGCGAGACGCTTACTTCGCTGGGCGGCAACTCCGTCACCATCGTCCCCGGCGCCAAACTCCAGTTGGATTACACCGGCACCATCGAAGTTTACGCTCTGACCACCAACGGCACCTCGGTCCCGCCGGGCGTCTATGGTTCCACCGCCTCCGGCGCGGCGCACGCGGATGACACCGACTTTGTGCCCGGCTCAAAAGGCACCCTGACGGTATTGGGCACGATCACCACGGGGGAGAC
>JBEKUQ010000703.1:0-2713 GCA_049514835.1 Verrucomicrobiota bacterium
AACGGCGACTCTGGCGACGTCAATTTCGAAAAGCAACAAGATGGCCGCTGGCGTTCCCAGTCTCTGTTGCCCGATGAAGACCTGTCTCTCACCGTCGAGGCCCAAGGCTTCCAAGCCTGGACCCAGACCATCAACCTCTCCGAAGGTGCCAGCACGGAAATAGAAGCAAAGCTGCACAAGCAATAATATCCCCAATCATTCGCGACTTCCCGGGGAGCGCGACCGTCCCGGTTGCACCCGTCGGCGTCTCGCCGACGGATGCTTGTGTCCAAACCAGGTCACCTTTTTTATGATTAGCTTCCTTTCTTCTTAAAGCGCGCATTCGGACCGTGAACCTGCCGCTGGACGACAGACCTCCGTGGAACAATACCTGTCCGTCTGCTCTTCCCTCTCCGCTCCCATCCGGTGGGAGGGGAGAGGGTTAGCCCAATGGACCAAAGGGGCTTTCCTTGCCCTCGTTTTGCCTTGGAATGCCGAGCCGGCGCAGTATAAGGTGGCGTTATCACGCCAATGGACGCAAAGCACGCCAATTCGCATCAGCGGGGGAAGCGCAGACTATGGATACTCCTTCTGCTGGTCACCGCCGGCATCACGGCTCTTTGGGCCTTCCAGCGCGAGCCTGCCTACAAGGGCAAAAAGGCAAGCTACTGGCTCGACAAGATGGACTCGCCAACGGAGCAGGAAGCCGCCGTCTCGGCTTTTCGGGCCATGGGAAAACCAGGAGTCTTGTTTCTGGCCGGTGAAGCCCGGTTCAAACCACCTTCCCGTTTTCGATGGGGGATTGCGGATGCGCTGAACCGTTCTCGTTGGAGGGTTGCCCGGAATTTTGCGAGCGGGCTCGCGGGGTCTCCTCTCAACCACCGGGCTGGCAATGCATTTAAGGCGATCATTATGTTGGGACCGGATGCCGAAGCGGCTGTGCCCGCGATGGTGGAGCAGCTCAATAGTTATTCGGCGATCCCCGAATACACCATGAGTATCCTTTTCCCCGGCAGGGAGGCTGTGACCGCGCTGGAGGCGATGGGGGACAAAAAGACAAACGCCATTCCTGATCTGATAAAGTTGCTCCACAGGGATTGGGAGGACGATGCCTGCGTCGGAGCTGATCTGCTCGCCAGCATCGGCCCAAAAGCCAAACCAGCTATTCCAGCGCTGCTGGGACAACTGCCCTTTCATAGTTACGCCTATTCTAACGCAGTTGCCGGGGCCCTCTGGAAAATTGACCGGCAAACCAACTTTGCCCTTTCTGTTTTGACCAATGAGCTTCGGCCCCTGCGCAACCTTAACAACGAGTACCCGCTGCATAACCTGCGCGACATGGGACCGGCTGCCAAGCCGGCTGCGCCACTCCTGGTGCCACTTCTCCAGGATTCCAACCGGGCCACTCGAATCGCCGCCGCCGATGCCCTCCGGGAGATTGATCCGGTGCTTTACGGCACCGAGCTTGACGGCATTAACCGGCATTTTACGACCAATTTGCCGGCCCTCATTCAAATGCTTCATGGAACCCAGGACGACCGCACCGCCGCTTTGGAGGCGCTGGTCGTTTATGGGCCGGACGCGTTGCCGGCGCTCCCGGCCCTCATCCAAGTTCTGCAAAAGGCCGTCGCCTCTCGAAGCGAATTGGATGTCAGGGACGCCGCCTATGTTATCGCTGAAATGGGGCCTGAAGCCCGCGCGGCCGTTCCGGCGCTGCGGACAGCGCTGCCGGGGTCGGGGTGGCATTACGGCCCGTTTGTCGTCTGCCGCGCCTTGGCGAACATCGGGCCAAGCGCGTCGGCCGCCGTGCCTGAGTTGAGCAGGATGGCGGTGCCGCCATCGGTCAAACCTCTGTCGCGCCAAATGAACAACCGGGACAAGCCATTTTTTGGCGCCGGCGCTGCTGCCGCTCTGGCCAGAATCACTCCGGAAAGCAAAAGCAGCCTCATGCCGATATTGACCAACCTGGCCAACTTTTCCGTGCTCGATTCCGATGAAGGGTTCCCCCAGATCACGTTCCCGGCCAAGGTCGCCCTGTGGAGATTAGGGATGGAAAAGGAGCCGCCCATCCGCGAACTGATGCTGGCCTCCGACAACTGGCAGGCCCTTGTTGCGGTTGAATTGCTGGGTGACATTGGTCCATCTGCCAAGGCGGCCCTTCCCTATTTGGAACGGATCGTAAATTCAGATTACGACATTGGCAAGCGCCGCGCGGCCGCCGCTGCCATCCGGAAAATTGATCCGCAGGAAGCCGCCAGGCTTCACCTGCCGGGAATTCTGGCACTGCCTTGACGATTCCCATGTTGTAGGCAAGGTGTTTGGCGGCGGAGCGACGCGGAGCAGGGGAGCCGTTCGGGGCGGATGGGAGCTCAAACGGGAGGGGCGAGCGCCGCGAGCCTCACAATCTCTCCCCCGAACCTGCCGCCGCTCGACAGACCTCCGTGGAACAATACCTGTCCGTCTGCTCTTCCCTCTCCGCTCCCATCCGACTTGTCCCGCCGTAGCCTTGGCGAAGGCGGATGGGAGGGGAGAGGGCCAGGGTGAGGTGAGGGTTCACGGAAACGATTAAGCATGTTTGCCCGCAGATGGAGAGCCTCTGAGAGCCTCTCTGAGCATTCTGATTCAGTCCGGGGAGCGCACGCGCCCCCGCGTGCAGCGGCCGGCGCCCTCGCCGACCGCATCGGCACTGATGAGGCGAAACACCTGGAGCGGTTTAAGTTAATCTGTGGCCGGA